>JABFWM010000018.1 GCA_013362195.1 Acidobacteriota bacterium | reverse complement strand
AGATCTTCTTCCTCGAAGTGAAGCCGTTCAACGAGGAGTACGTGGCGGCGCAGAGCCAGGCGATGGCCGCCGCGACCGGAACACAGCTGGAAAGTCTGGTGGCCGCGCAGAAGGAAATCATCAGCGCGACCTGGAACCTCGAGCGCCGCGCGACCGCCGGCCGATCGGCCGCGGACGTGAAGGCGGTGGCGGAGGCGCAGGCGGAACTGAAGGCGCGCGCGATGCAGGCCGCGACCGCCATGCGGCCGCGCCGGCGGGGGTTTCCGCAGCAGATTTCGCTGCAGCGGCCGCCCGCGACGCCGGCAGCGGATCCGGTTGCCGAGGCGGTCGCCGCGATGACCAGGGCGCTCGCGGAGCTCGAGTCGCGGCGGACCGCCGACGCGATTCCGCACCAGATGGCGGCCTTGAATGCGCTGCTGAAGGCGCAGGCGGAGGTGCGCCGCCGACAGGTCATGCAGCAGCAGGCAAATGGTGCCAGCGGCGGCGGCTACGGGCGGCAGGGGCAGGACCTGTCGAACCTGTTCGATCGCGAGCTGAAACGCGAGCAGCGGACCAACTACGAAACCGAATCGCACATCGAGCAGCAGCCCGCGGGCGAGCAGGCCGGAAGCGCGCTGGACAGGATTCGCGACCTGGCGCGGCGTCAGGAGGAGCTCGGGCAGCGGCAGCGCGACCTGGCTGACGCCGGATTGACGCCCGAAGAGTTGAAGCGCCAGCTCGAGACGCTGTCGCGCGAACAGGAGCAGCTGCAGCGGCAGGCGGAAGACCTCGCGCGGCAGATGGCGCAGCAACAGGGGCCGCAACAGTCGCGCCCCTCGCGCCAGCCGTCGTCCGGACAGCAGCAGTCCCGCGCCGGTGCGCAACCGTCGGGATCAGCGCAAGGGCAGTCGTCCGCGAACGGCGCCTCGACGCTGCGCGACGCCGCGCAGCAGATGCGTGACGCCGCGTCGCAGCTGGCCCGCCAGGATCCCGCTGCCGCGGCGGCGCGCGGCGCGCAGGCCGCGAAGCAGCTCCGCGATCTCGAGCGCCGCGTGCAGGGCGCGTCTCCCGATGCGCGGCGCCGCGCCCTCGGCGATCTGCAGCTCGAGTCGCAGCAGATTGCCGACGCGCAGCGGCGCATCGCGCGAGAAGCGGATCGGCTCGACCGTGAAGCGAATGGCGGCACCGCCGACGCACGCCGCCGCCTGGCCGGCGACAAGGAGGAGCTTGCGGATCGTGTGGACGCGCTGCAGCAGTCGGCGCGGCGCCTCGCCGACGATCCGACGAGCGTGTCGGCCGACAAGACCGCGGTGGGCGAGGCGGCGCGCGACCTCGACGGGCAGCAGCTCGGCGCGCGCATGCGCGCCGGCGCCCGCGACATGCGCGACCAGCGCTCGAGGGAAACCGGCAAGGCGGAGCAGCAGCTGGCCGACACGCTCGATCGCGTCGCCCGGCGGTTGAATGGCGCCGATGCCGGCGGCGCGAAAGGGGACACGCGTCGGCTGGCCGATCAGCTCGATCAGGTCCGCGACGCGCGCGATCGTCTGGCTCGTCTCGAGCAGCAGTTGCGCGACGCTCGAGGCGGCAAGCAGTCGTCCCCATCATCGGCATCCGCGCCGGCGAGTGGCAGCGGTGGACGCGCCGCGCAGTCTTCGCCGGATGCCGGTACTGCGAATGCCACGGCTGACGTCGATCGTCTGCAGCAGGAGTACGCGCGCGAAGCGCAGCGGACGCGCGACCTGGTCGACCGCCTGCAGCGCGGCGGAGATCGGCAGACCGGCGGCGGCGGATCGACGCCCGAGCAGCACGAGTGGAGCCGCTCGGCGCCCGGCACCGAGGCGTGGAAGCAGGATTACGCCCAGTGGGAGAGCCTCGGCAAGGACGTCGCACGCGCGCTCGAACGCTACGAATCCGGCCTCGCCGACCAGCTCTCGCGCGCGCTGACGGCCGACAGGCTGCGCGCCGGCGGCAGCGACCGCGTCCCTGACGAGTATCAGCGCCGCATCGCGAACTACTTCGAGTCGATCGCGAAGAAGAAGTCCGGTCAGGAATGACGTTCGCGAACCCGCTGCCCGCGTGGGCTCTCCTCCTCGTCGTCGTTGCGGCCGCACTGGTCGCGTGGGCCGCCTACCGCCGCGTCGCGCTGGCAGCGCCGCAGCGCCGCACGCTCTCGCTTCTCCGCTTCATCACCCTGCTGTGGCTCGTGGTCTGCTTGATGCGGCCGGTCGCGCGGGTGAGCGAGGACACGCGCGATGCGATCGTGCCGGTGCTCGTCGATGCGTCGCGCAGCATGGGCCTCGCCGACGCTGACGGGCGCCGGCGGATCGACGAGGCGCGCCTGCTCCTCGACACGCACCTTCTCCCGGCGCTGGCGCCGCGGTTCCAGGTGGAGCTGCTGCGGTTCGGCGACACGCTCTCGGCCGTCGAGCCCGCAACGCTTGCCGCGACCGATCGCCGCACCGCCCTGGGCGCGGCGCTGCAGGCCGTGCGCGATCGCTTTCGCGGGCGGACGGTTGCCGGCGTGGTCCTCGTCAGCGACGGTGGCGACAACGGCGACGTTGACGCCGCAGCCGCCGCGTCGGCCGGCGCGCCTGTCTATGCCATCGGCATCGGGCCGCGCACCTCCCCGCGCGATCGCGAGGTGACGAGCGTCACGGCGGCGGAGTCGGTGTTGAGCGACGCCGTCGTCGACGTCGCCGTGTCCGCCGTGTCGCACGGTTACGGACGATCGCCCGTCGAACTGCGCCTGCTCGAGAACGGCCGCGCCATCGACGTGCGCCGCGTGACGCCCGCAGCCGACGGCGTGCCGGTCAGCGCGACGTTCCGCGTCTCGCCGAATCGCGACGTGCCCACCGTCTACACCGTCGAGGTGCCGCCGGCGGCCGACGAGATCGTCGCCGAGAACAACGCGCGCAGCGCGCTGGTGCCCGCCGCCGCGCGCGCGCGTCGCGTGCTGTTCGTCGAAGGCGCACCGGGGTTCGAGCACAGCTTCCTGAAGCGGGCGTGGGCCGGCGATCGCGGGCTCGAAGTCGACTCCGTGATCCGCAAAGGGCGCGACGACAGCGGCGCCGATACCTATTACGTTCAGGCGGCGCGCAGCCGCGCCGACGCGCTGACGCGCGGCTTCCCCTCGTCGCGCCCGGCGCTCTTCGCCTACGACGTCATCGTCCTCGCGAACGTCGAGCCCGGGATGTTGACGACGGATCAGCTCGAGCTCGCGCGCGCGTTCGTGGCCGAACGCGGCGGCGGCCTGCTGCTGCTCGGCGCACGGGCGTTTCAGCGTCAGGGGTTTCGCAACACCGCGCTCGAGGATGCCGTGCCGCTGGAATTGAGCGATCGCGGCGGCAGCGTGGTGCAGGCAGTGGCCTCGCCGGGCATGAACCGCGTCGCGCTGACCCGGGCCGGCGAGGATCATCCGGTCATGCAGCTGGCCGCGGCGCCGGAGGACAACGCGAAGCGATGGTCCTCGGTTCCGCCACTGGCGGCCGTCTCGCCGCTCGGCGCGCCGCGTCGCGGCGCCAGCGTGCTGGCGGTTACCGGCGGTCCGGGCGGTGCGCCCCGTCCGCTGGTTGCCGTCCAGCGCTTCGGCGACGGCCGGTCGATGGTGTTTACTGGCGAGGCGTTCTGGCGCTGGCGGATGATGCTGCCGGCGGCCGATCAGTCGTACGACCGCTTCTGGCGGCAGGCGGTGCGATGGCTCGGCCAGCCGGCGCCCGACGTCGTGTCGCTGCAGGCCCCGGTCGCCGCTGCGCCGGGCGACGTTCCCGTCATCGTCGACGCGCGCGATGCCGCGTACGCGCCGGCGCGGGACGCAAACGTCGACGTGCGTGTGACGGCCTCCGGCGGACGGACCGACACCGTGCGCGCGCAGCCCGACGCGTCGCGGCCGGGCCGCTATCGTGCCGTCCTGCACGCGCCTGATGCGGGCGTGTACCGCGTGGCCGCCGAGGCGAGCGTGGGCTCGTCGACGATCGGGTCGGCCACCGGCGCCGTGCTCGTCGGCGGCGTCGATCCGGAGATGACGGATCCACGCCTCAACGAGGACGCGCTGCTGCGCGTCACCCGCGCCTCGGGCGGGCAGATCATCTCCGCGGGAGACGACGCGACGCTCGTCGATCGCCTGCGCGCGGGGACCCCGATGGCGGCTCTGGCGGTGCGCCGCGACCTCTGGCACACCGGCTGGTCGTTTGCGGTGATCGCGGCGCTGCTCGCCGCGGAGTGGCTGCTGCGCCGTCGATGGGGCCTGCGCTGATGCGGCGCGGCCTGCGCTTCGCGTGGGTACCGGCCGCCGTGCTCCTGGCCGTCGCGCCGGCAGCGGCTGCGGAACGCTACGCGCTCGTCGTCTCCGGCGCGAATGGCGAGCCGCGATACGTCGAGCAGTACGCGGCCTGGCGCGAGGCGCTGGTCGCCGCGCTTCGCGAGACCCTGCAGTTCCCGGCCGGCCACATCACCACCCTTTTCGACGGTGGGACCGACGCGCAGGCCGCGACCGCGGCTGGCGTGCGGCAGGCCATCGATCGGCTCCGCACGAAGCTGCGTTCCGACGATCTGCTGTTGATCGTCCTCATCGGGCATGGCACCTACGACGGCCTGGAAGCGAAGTTCAATCTCGTCGGACCCGATTTGTCGGCGTCGGAGTGGGCGGCACTGCTGAAGCCGCTTCCCGGCCTCCTCGTCATGGTGGATTCCACCGCGGCGAGCTTTCCCTACCTCGAGCGCCTCGCCGGTCCGCGGCGCATCGTCATCACCGCCACTGATTCGCCGGCGCAGCGGTTCGACACCGTGTTTCCGGAGTACTTCATCAAGGCCCTGACCGACCCGGGCGCGGATCTCGACAAGAACCATCGCGTGTCGGTCTGGGAGGCGTTTCTTTCCGCGAGCCTCGGGGTCCGGCGGTACTACGAGCAGCGCGGGCAGCTGGCGACGGAGCGCGCGCTGCTCGACGACAACGGCGACGGCCTCGGCCGCGAAGCGGGCGGAGAAGGGCAGGACGGCGCGGCGGCGAGCCGGGTGTATCTCGATGCGGCGGTCGTCGGCGCGGCGCCGACCGACGAAGAGCTGCTCTCGCTGCTCCAGAAGCGCGCCACGCTCGAGATCGACGTCGAGGACCTGAAACAGCGGCGCCCGATCATGACACCGGAGGAATACGACAAGGAGTTCGAGCGGTTGATGACCGAGCTGGCGCGGGTGTCGAGGGAAGTGAGGCGCCGGCAGAAGACCTGAACCGGCTGCCGGCTACCACTGGTCGATCCGCGGCTCCCACCGCCGATCGCGTGCGCGGAGATACAGCCCGGTGGCAACGCCGACCACGAAGCCGCCGATGTGCGCGAAAAACGCGGTGCCTCCGCCCGCCGCGTTGCTCACCCCCAGCGATCCCACGCCGCTCAGCAGCTGCAGCAGGAACCACACCCCGAGAAAGAAGATCGCGGGGATCTCGACGATGTCGAAGAAGATGAGCACGAACACGGCGGTGAGCACCCGCGACTGCGGATAGAGCACGAAGTACGCGCCCATCACGCCGGCGATCGCGCCGCTCGCGCCAACCATCGGCACGGTGGAGAACGGATTGATCACGAGCTGCGCGAACGCGGCCACCGCTCCCGCGAAGACATAGAACGCCAGATACCGGCCGTGGCCCAGACGGTCTTCGACGTTGTCGCCGAAGATCCAGAGGTAGAGCATGTTCGGCACGACGTGCCAGATGCCCGCGTGCAGGAACATGCTGGTGAAGACCGTCGGCCATGAGAACCACGCGGGCACGAGCGCGTAGCGCTGCACGAACAGCTCGTCGGCGGGCCCGGGCAGCATCAGCTGGTAGAGAAAAACGAGCATGTTGATGACGATCAACGTGACCGTGACGACCGGCCTGGTGCGGGATGGGATGACGTCGCTGAGGGGGAACATTGCGCCTCATCGAGTATACGCAGCGGGAGGGACCTACAGCCTTGAGCCTCGAGCCGTGAGGCGTGCCAGCGCGTCTTCCGACAACCGCTATAATCAAGCTGTGGCATCTCTCCGGCACCGGCTGGGCGGCGTGATGAAGCTCGTCGCTGCGGCATACATCCTTGCGCTGGCGATGCTGCCGTTCGCGCACCACGACCTGGTGTGCCACCTGAAGTCGAGCACGCATTGCTCGACCTGTCACATCGGAACGTCGGACCACGAGGGACGGCCCGACCCCGCCGCCGCCGCTGTATCGCTGACGGATGCGGGACTCACCGTCGATTGCCTCCCGCCGTCCACGGCTTCACGCGTTCCTGCTCCTTCGTCCGGCCGCTCGCCTCCCGCACTCCTCGCCATCCAGTTCTGACGGACACCGGCCCTGACGGCCGGGGTGTGCCGTTTTCCGGGTTCGAGTCCCCGGCGGGGACGAGGAGGTACGTCGTGCTGCAGTCATTTCGTTCGTGTCAGGTGGTGCTCTGTGTCGTCGCGACGCTCGCGTTGGCCGTTCCGGCGCGCGGGCAGACACAGGCCCCGGTTCCATCCGGCGCAGATCTGCGTGCGGAGCTCGATCGCCTCCAGCAGGCGGTGAAGGCGCTCGAGGACAAAGTCGCGGCGCTCGAGCGTCAGCAGGCGGAGGCCGCGGCGCCGGCAGCTGCGCAACCGCCGCCCGCCACGCCGCCGCCCGTTCAGCCGCCACCCGCCGCGCCCCCGGCGCAACCGCAGCCACC
>JABFWM010000071.1 GCA_013362195.1 Acidobacteriota bacterium | reverse complement strand
AGCAGCGCGCGGTCGATGTCGACCGCGCGCAACAGGTCGTCGGACCACCGCCGCCGCGCGACGTCGAGCATCAGCGTGCCGGACGCGTCGGCGACGTCGATCGCGTATTCGCCGCTCAGCCGGAACCGGACGTAATCCTTTGGCAGCAGCACGTGGCGCACGCGCGCCCAGATCGCCGGCTCGTGCGCCCGCACCCACAGCAGCTTGGTCAGCGTGAAATTGGTGAGCGCGGGATTCAGGGTCAGCTCGAGCAGCCGGTCGCGGCCGACGACGTCATCGAGCCAGGCGCACTCCGCATCGGTGCGCTGATCGCACCAGATGATCGACGGCCGCAGCACGTCTCCGCGTTCGTCGAGGAGCACCGCGCCGTGCATCTGCCCCGACAGGCCGACCGACGTGATGTCGCGCGCGCCGGCGCCGCTCGCGCGCATCGCCGCGCGGGTCGCCTGCTGCGCCGCCCGCCACCAGTCGTCCGGATCCTGCTCCGCCCACGCGGCCTTCGCCGACGCAAACGGCACGTGCTCGACGGTCTCCGATGCGAGCAGCCGGCCGTCGTCGCCGACCACGACCGCTCGCGAGCCACCCGTGCCTATATCGATACCGATAACCGGAATAGCGCCCTCCGTCCGCTCGCGTTGCCGCGCTGATCGCCTGTCATCCAGCCTCGCGACTCTATTGCGCCCGCGCGCGGCATGTCAACGCGCTATCATGCAGGCGCGTGTCTCTCACGGTACGCGAGACGCACGTGGAGAACCGAGCGAACGGGCGCAGCGAGTACGCCACGCGAGCGGAGCATGGCCAGGGCCGCCGCGAGCGAAGGTGCAGGAGGTCCGGGGCGAAGCCCACGGATCGAGTCAGGAGGCGGAGCGTGAAACGTATTGGTATGGGACTGGTCGGCGCCGGGTTCGTGGGGCCGCATCACATCGACGCCGTGCGGCGCCTCGGCTACGTGGACGTCGTCGCCATTGCCGGCAGCAGCGAGCGCTCGGCACAGCAGAAGGCGGACGCGCTCGGCGTACGGAAGGCGTACGGCAGCTATCAGGCGCTGCTCGACGATCCCGACATCCAGGTCGTGCACAATGCGACGCCGAATTACCTGCACCATACCGTCAACGCGGCTGCGATCGCCAAGAAGAAGCAAGAGGTGTCCGACAAACCGCTCGCGATGACCGCCGCCGAGGCCAAAAACCTGCTCGAGCAGGCGCGCAGCGCCGGCATCGTGCACGCCGTCACGTTCAACTACCGGGGGAACCCGCTGGTGCAGCAGGCGCGCCAGGCGATTGCCCGCGGCGACATCGGCGCGCCGCGGTTCCTGATCGGCCAGTATCTGCAGGACTGGTTGATCAAGGACACCGATTACTCGTGGCGCCTCGAGCCGGACAAGGGCGGCGCCTCGTCGGCGCTCGGCGACATCGGATCGCACTGGTGCGACCTCGCGCAGCACGTCAGCGGCCTGCGGATCACGCACGTCCTCGGCGACATCACCACGACCATTCCGAAGCGCAAGAAGCCGGTCGGCTCGCGCGAGGCGTTCCAGGCGGCGTCGGGCAGCGAGCAGTTCGAGGAGGTCGACGTCAAGGTCGAGGACCTGGCCTCGGTGCTGCTCCGCTTCGACAACGGCGCCAAGGGCAGCTTCTCGGTCGGCCAGGTGTGCGCCGGCCACAAGAACGATTTGATCCTCGAGGTCTGCGGATCGACGGCGTCGCTGCGCTGGCGGCAGGAGTTCCAGAACGAGCTCTGGATAGGCCACCGCGACGAAGCGAACCAGGTGCTCGCCAAGGATCCTTCGCTGCTCGACGCGGCCGTCCGTCCCTACGCGCATCTGCCGGGCGGACACCAGGAAGGGTGGGCCGATGCCTTCGCGAATCTGATGCGCGACATCTACGGCTTCATCGGCGAGGGCAAGCGCCCCGATGCGCCGCATCCGCCGTCGTTCGCGACCTTCGAGGACGGCTATCGCGCGAACGCGATCGTCGAGGCCATCCTGCAGAGCGCCGCGAAGGGGAGCGTCTGGACCGAGGTGAAGTACTGAACACACCCCAACAGGGCGTGCCGCCGCCGCGCGGATCTGTGATCCGGTCAGTGCGAGGCGTCGCGATCCAACGCGCGACGGCCGGCGGCAAGCGTCCGCACGATCGCGTCGGCGTCCACGACGCATCCGCCCCACGGGCCGCCGCTGGCGTCCTGCAGCGCCGCCCAGATCCGCGTGTCGTCCGGCAGCGCCGGGTCCGGCGCGAGATCCGCGCGCGGCGCACGGGCCGCGAGCACACGCGTCGCCTCCTCGGGCGGCAGCGGCCGTCCCTCGCCGACGAAGTTCAGCGAGCCTTCGAGCGACCGCACGTCGATCACGATCTCGATGAGATCGTCATCGCGCAGCTTTCCAATCGGTCCGCCGGCCAGCGCCTCTGGTGACACGTGGCCGATGCAGGCGCCCGTCGAGACCCCGCTGAAGCGCGCGTCGGTCACAATCGCGACGTGCTTGCCGAAGGGAAGATAGCGAAGCGCGCCGGTGAGCTGATACGTCTCCTCCATCCCTGCGCCCATCGGGCCGCGGCAGACGAGGACGATGACGTCGCCGGGCATGATGGCCTGCGCCTTGATCGCCGCGATCGCCGCGCGCTCGGTCGTGAAGACGCGTGCGCGGCCGGTCAGGCGGTAGACGCCATCGGCCCCGACGACCGACGGGTCGATGGCCGTGCTCTTGATCAGCGATCCCTCCGGAGCGAGATTGCCGTGAGGGAAGCAGATCGTCGACGTCAGGCCGCGGCCTTTCGCGGCGTCGGGCGACATGATCACCGCGTCGGGGTCGACGCCGTGCTCCACGCGCAGCCGATCGCGCAGCCGTCGCCGCCGATCCGACGATTCCCACGCGTCGAGTTGCGCATCGAGCGTCAGGCCGCTCACCGTGAGCGCCCGCGTGTCGAGCAGCCCGGCACGGCGCAGGTGGAGCATCACCTCCGGGACGCCGCCCGCGAGGAACACATCGACCGTCGGGTGGTTGCGCGGCCCGTTCGGCAGTGCGTCGACGAGGCGCGGCACCTGCCGGTTCACGGCGGCCCAGTCCTGCGCGGTCGGCCGCTTCAAGCCCGCGGCGTGCGCGATCGCCGGAACGTGCAGCACGAGGTTCGTCGACCCTCCGAACGCCGCGTGGGCGATCATCGCGTTCTCGATCGCCGCGGTGGTGACGATATGACTCGTGCAATGACCGGCGGCGGCGAGCGCCATCAGCGCGCGCGCCGAGCGGCGCGCCATCTCGATCCAGATCGGGTGCCCCGACGGGGCAAGCGCGGCATGGCCGACGGTGAGTCCGAGCGCTTCGCCGACCACCTGGGACGATGCCGCCGTGCCGAGGAACTGGCATCCGCCGCCGGGCGTCGCGCAGGCACGGCAGCCGGCCTCGGCGGCCTGTTCGAGGGTGATCTCGCCGTGCATGAAGCGCACGCCGATCGTCTGCACGCGTCCGGCGTCTTCGCCGTCGATGGGCGGCAGCGTCACGCCGCCCGGGACGAGCACGCACGGCAGATCGACGCTGCCGGCGAGCGCCATCATCATCGCGGGCAGCCCCTTGTCGCACGTCGCCACGCCCAGCACGCCCTTCCGGGTCGGGAGCGATCGAATCAGGCGGCGGAACACCGTCGCGGCATCGTTGCGGTAGGGCAGGCTGTCGAACATCGCGGTCGTGCCCTGCGATCGTCCGTCGCACGGATCCGTACACGCGCCGGCGAAGGGGACACCGCCCGCGTCCTTGATGACGGCGGCCGCGGCGCTGACGAGCAGTCCCACTTCCCAGTGTCCGGTGTGATACCCGAGCGCGATCGGCGTGCCGTCCTCGGCGCGCATGCCGCCGTGCGTCGAGAGCAGGAGGAACTCGGGTCCGCCGAGCGCCGCCGGATCCCATCCCATCCCGGCGTCCTGCGACCAGCCGAACAGATGGCCCGACGGCAGCTCGCGCAGCATCTCCGGAGTGAACGGCAGGGAGCCGGCCGGACCTGCGGCGCGCGCGGCGACGTCGAGAATGGATGCGTCCTCAGGATCGAAGGGATTGGCCATGTCCAGGGCGCGGCTTCAAGGCAGTCAGGTGTGGGCGGGTCTTCAGGCCCGCCTCCACGTGAGCCGCCGAGCGGCACGCGCGTGGGGCGGACCCCACGCGCATTCGTCATGCCGATCGACGTGCCGGCGTACGGAACGCGTTTACTTGACCACCAGCTCGCCCTTCATGCCGACCGCGAAATGGCCGGGGAAGGAGCAGAGGAACGTATACGTGCCGGGCTTGGTCGGCGCCGTGAAGCTGGCATCGACGGTCTCGCCGGGACCGGCCAGCGCCGTGTGGGCGATGATCTTGTCCTTCTGGTCGGCCGGGATGAAATCCGTGTCGCGCGCGTTCATCGCGGCGGTGGCGAACGCCTGGGCGTCGGCTCCTTCCTTCAGCAGGACGAAGTTATGGGCCATTGCCGCCTTGGGCGCGGTGCCGGTCGACTTCAACACGACGTGCAGCCGCTCACCCGGCTTCGCGGTGATCGACGTGACGTCGAATTTCATGGTGTCATTCCCCGTGATGGTGACGGTGCGGCCGCCCTTCGCGGACTTGCCGGCAGCCGCCGGTGCCTTGGCGCGGCCGGCGGGCGTCTTGGTCGCCTGCGCGGCGCCCAGCGCAACCGGAGCCATGGCGAGTAGACACACGAGCGAGAACGCTTTCATGGATGCCTCGTAGGTATCAGGTTTGATCGATGCAGACAGGCAGATCGATTGTACATCAGGGATCGAGCGCGGCCGGAATCGCCTCCGCCGGACGAAGCACCGCGCGATAGGCGACCGTCAGCCGCTGCCGCGCGGCAATCCAGCGATACCCGGGCGCGCCGAACAGGCGGCCGCGCTCGACCATGCGGCGGCGCGTCTCCGGCATCGGCGACACGCCGAACTCGAGGCCGCGCGTGAGCGTGCGGCCGCTCCACGGCGGCGCCGGCCGGCTGTGGTTTTCCTCCCAGATCCCCATCCACGGGAAGTCGCGTCGGTGCCACACGTAGCGGAACACCAGCCGCGCCGATGGGGAGAAGGCGAGAAAGAACGACGACTCCTCTGCCGGATCCATCAGGTGCGCCGTGTAGGCACTCGAGTGCGGCGCGTCGGTGTAGATGCGCAGGTCGGCCACGCCGCCATCGCGCCGCGGTGCGATGGGCCAGTCGAATTCCGCGCCCGGCTGCAGGTAGTCGTCACCGCCGACGGCGTCCTCCAGCACTTTCGATCGCGTTGCCGACGCGCGGAACCGCGTCGCGCCCTTCTGGAGGAACGGTGGCCCGAGCGTCACGTGCTGGGTCCATCCGATCGGACGATCGATCCCGGTCAGGTTTTCGACGGTCTCGTCCACGTGCATCGAGCGATCGATCAGCGCAAGCCGGCGCTCCACCGCGAGCTGCGCCATCGGCAGCACCGTCCGCATCGTCAACGTCGTGTCGGCGCCGTCGATCTCGAACCGCGCCACCGACGTCTCGCCGTGCACGGGCATCCCGGCCGCGGCTTCCGCGTCCGAGGGACCGCCGAAGATGTCGAGACAAAGGTTGTGCCCCATGATGCCGGCGAGGAGCGACGATTCGGCGGTCCGTCCGTACTCCTCATCGACCGCCGCGTCGTAGGCCGACGGCTCGATCGAAGGCCACGGCGGGATCCACAGCGGATTGACACCGCTCGCCTTGTCGGCAATCTCCGCGATGTGGCCACCCTCTTCGAGCACGGTGACGCGCAGCACGTCGTTCTCGATGGTGCGCGCGCGGCGATTTCGAAAGGGCGGCATCTACGGCGCGGCGGGTGAAAGAGCCGTCCCGCACCTGGAACTCAGGCAGAGGTAAGCCGGGTCGTTACACCCGGCGCACGGCACTCGATACACGTCAGCGTCCGGGCAGGTGGACGCGCACGCCGGCGCTGACGAGGCGTGGGCTGCCGATCGTCGTCGGAAACGTGCCGACGACGTACTGGCGATTGAAGAGATTCTGCGCGGCGACGAACACTTCGACGTTGCGCTGCACGCTGCGCGCCGCGGTGACATCGACAACGGCATAGCCGGGCAGTTGCCGCGACGGCGTGTTGCGGTCGTCATCGTACTGCGCGCCCACGACGAGCACGCCGACGGCGACCGTGCCGTACGTCGGGTGCGCGTACGCGATCCGCGCCGAGCCGCGGTGGCGAGGCACCTGGGGGAGATAGTTGCCAATCAAGGTGGCGTCCGCGGCGTTCTCGGTGACGGTCGCCTGATTGAAGACGTAGCCGGCGCTCACTTTCCAGGCCGTCGCGAACCGGTATTCGCCATCCGTCTGGATCCCGCGCACGCGCGTGCGGCCGAGGTTCTGCCGCTGCTGCGTGACGGCGGCGCCGGTCTGCGCGATCGTGACGTTCGACACCGGATCCTTGATCCGATTCGTGAACGCGGTCGCGCGCAGCGTCACGTGGGGGGCGGGCGTGAGCGTGACGCCGCCTTCGTACCCGAACAGCCGCTCGGGACCGAGCTGGTGGTTCGCGCGCGTCAGCGTCGTGCCGACGCGGAACTGGCGGTACAGCTCGTTCAGCGTCGGCGCGCGGAACCCCAAGCCGGCGCCGCCCCACACGCTGATCATGTCGTTGACGCGATATAAGGCGGCGGCGCGCGGGCTGTTCACCGTGTCGCTGCGCGAG
>JABFWM010000132.1 GCA_013362195.1 Acidobacteriota bacterium | reverse complement strand
CCTGACGCTCAGGACAATGAGACGAGGCTCGTCGCTCGCGATGAGCGGAACAATCCGCTGATCTCGACCTTCGACTGGACCAGCGACGCCGCGCAGCGCATCTTCCGCGTCCCCGCCGGGTTCATGCGCAGCAAGACGCAGGAGCGGATCGAGGAAGTGGCGCGCGAGCGCGCCGTGACGACCATCGACCTCGCGCTGGTCGAGGAGGGGATCGAGATCGGCAAGCAGATGATGGCCGAGATGATCGCGTCGTACTCCGCGGCCGGCGCAGGCAGCACACCCGCGACGCGAACGGGTGCGACCGCCACCGGCGGCGGTTACCTCAATGAAGTGAGCGCCATGCCCGCGCCCGCGGCCGACCGCACGGGGCCCAAAGCGCATTGAGGCCTGTTAGATGTCCGCATACCGGTTCTGTCGCACGGACGACATCGCGCTGCTCGTCGACGCGCTGAATCACTGCTGGGCGCCCTACGTCCCCGACGCCGCGCCAATGACGCCGCCGGCGTTCAAGCGTTCGATCCGCGATCTGCAGCTCTGGTGCAGCAGCTGCATGGTGGCGCATTCGGGCGCCGATCCGATTGGCGTCCTGATCGGCGCGAAGCGGCCATCAGCGACGCTGGTCCACCGGATCGCGGTCCATCCGGATCATCGGCGACAGGGACACGGCCGCCACCTGCTCAGCTCGCTCGGATCGAAGCTCGCGATTCTCGGTCCGCCGCGCATCGTCGCCGAGGTCCCCGACACGTCCGAGGCCGCGTGCGCGCTGTTCGTCGCGAGCGGATTCGACGAGGAGGCCCTGCTGACCGACTACGTCATGGACGGCGAGCGGCGGGACTCCGGATCGACGGGCACCGGAGGCTTCGTCATTCCCGTCAGCCTCGACGATCTCGCCGCGAACGGGCTGCTCGGCGGGCCGGCGATGTGCTGGGAGCGTTCGGTCGAGACGCTGACCGCCAGGAAGGACGAGGTGGCCGGGCTCGCCGTCGCGTCTGACGAACGCATCGAGGCCTGCATCCTTTATATAGAGCGCGGCGCGGGGGCTGAGGTGCTGCTGCTGCGTTCATTCGTCGAGGACGGCGGCGACCGGCTGCAGCACCTGCTCCGCCGGCTCGGCGAGCCCGTGACGTTCGGCAAGGTGCACCCCGGCGAGATCTCGCACACCTGCCTGGAAACGCTCGGATTCCGCGCGGCCGGCCTGCATCGACTCTACTCGGCGAGCGCACAGGCCGACTGATGAAGCGCTATCACGAGATCGCCGGCGACGGAGGGTCGAGAGTCCTCGAACAGGTCGCCGATCAGCGCGCGCGCATCGCCGAGGGGCTCGCGGGCGTGCGCCACCTCGTCGCGGTGGGCTCGGGCAAGGGCGGCGTCGGCAAGAGCACATTGACGCTGCAGCTGGCGGACGCGCTGACCGCCCGCGGACTCCGGGTCGCGATTCTGGACGCCGACTTCAACGGCCCCTCGCAGGCGCGCATGGCCGGCGTGCAGGAAGCGCTGGTCGTGCCCGGCACTGAAAAGGTCGCGCTTCCGCGAACCAGGAGCGGCATCGCCGTCTTCTCGATGGGCTCGCTGCTGTCGGAGTCCGAAGCGCTCGACTTCGCGAGCGCCGCGCGCGGCGAGTCGCAGACGTGGCGGGCGACGCGCGAGTTCGCGCTGCTCGGCGAGATCCTCGCGTCCTTCGAGTGGGGCGCGCTCGACCTGCTGCTGTTCGATCTGCCGCCGGGCGCCGAGCGGATCGTCCAGTACGCGGATTATCTCGGGCCGCGGACGTCGTTCCTGCTCGTCACGATCCCCTCCGCAGTCGCGCGCGCCGTCGTCGGGCGGTCCGTTGCGGCACTGTCGAAGGCGCCCAACACGCTGCTCGGCTACGTCGAAAACATGAGCGGCTACTACTGCCGCGATTGCCATGCGGTCAAGCCGCTGTTCACCTCCGGACCCGGGCCGTCCCCCCGCTCCGTTCGGCAGGAGCGCGCGGGCGGCGCGGCCGAACCCGCTGGCCTCGGGATCCCGTGTCTGGGGACGGTGCCGTTCGACCCGGAGCTCGCGCGGCAGTGCGACCTCGGAACGCCTCCCGCCGCACTGCGCGATACGCCGGTCGGCCGTTCGCTCGACGCGATCGCCCGGCGGCTGCTCGACAGCCTCACACCAACGCCGGCCGCCGATCGCACGCCGCGTGAGCACGGGCGACCGGGCAAGGAGCCCGAACCATGAAATTCCTCTGCGTTCCGTGCGACAGTCCGATGACGCTGCGGACCGTATCTCCGCCGGAGCGCGGCTCGCTCTCGGTGGTCTACACGTGTCCCGAGTGCGGCTACGAAATCGCGATGCTCACCAACGCGTACGAGACGCAGATCGTCCAGTCACTGGGCGTGCGGATCGGTCCCGCCGAGACCGCCGCGAAGAGTGCCGGCGCCGGCTGCCCGTTCAGCGCGATGATTCCCGGGGTTGACGCCGCACCCGCCGCAGCGGAGCGGCGCGACGGCGGCCCCGACGGCGTCGGCGGGTCCGCTCTCGACTGGACGGCTGCCGCGGAAGCCCGGCTCGCGAGGGTTCCCGAGTTCATTCGCCCGATGGCGCGGACCGGCATCGAGCGATTCGCGCGCGAACGGGGAGCTTCGGAAGTCGACGAGCGGATCCTCGACGCGGCGCGTGAGTTCTTCGGGATGTGATCGTCCATGCAGGCGACTCCGTTCCCCCGGCCCTACGTCGTTTCCTGGAACCTTACCTACCGGTGCAATCTCGCCTGCGAGCACTGCTACCTCGACGCCGGCGCCGCGCCTCTGGTCAGGACCGACAACTTCGCGGATCGCCGGGAGCTCGGCACCGAGGAGTGCTTCAGGGTCGTCGACGAGCTCGCCGCCTTCGCGCCCGAGTGCGTCACGATTCTCACGGGCGGCGAGCCGCTCCTGCGCCGCGACATCATCGACATCGTCCGTCGGGCGGCCGGGCGCGGACTCTGGGTCGTCGTCGGCACCAACGGCGTGCGCATCACCGAGAACGTCGCGCGCCACCTCTCAGAAGCCGGAGCGCGCGGCCTGTCGCTGTCGCTCGACGCGCTCGATCCGGATCGGCACGATCGCTTCCGCGGGGTGCGCGGCGCCTGGCAGAACACCGTCGATGGGGCCGCGATCCTCAACCGCACCGGGCTCCCCTTCATCGTCCAGACGACCGCCGGCTCGCACAATTGCGGCGAGCTCGAGGCGATTGCCGACTTCGCGCACGACCGTCTGGCCGCGAAGGTGTGGAACCTCTATTTCCTGGTGCCGACCGGGCGCGGGCAGTTCGTGTCGGACATGACGCCGGCACAGTACGACGATGTCCTCGCATCGCTCTACCGGATCCAGCGAAAGTACGCGGGGCGAATGCTCGTCAACGCGAAATGCGCGCCGCACTACATCAAGACCGTTCTCGAGCGCGCCGAGCCAGCCGCCCCCGGCGGCGACTGCTCCGGTGATTCTTCATGGCCCGGGTTGTCGCAGGTCAGGGTCTACTCCGGCGGCGCGGGCGGCTGCCCGGCGGGGACGCACTACATGGGGATTCGGCCGAACGGCGACGTGACGCCTTGCCCGTACCTGCCGGTGTTCGCGGGGTCGCTGCGCACCGCGCGCCTCGCGGATCTCTGGACGTCGTCGGATCTGTTCACCGGCATCCGCCTTCGCACCTCGCTCGGCGGACGCTGCGGCGCGTGCGAGATGAACGCGCACTGCGGCGGGTGCCGCGCGCGGGCCTACGGCATGACCGGCGACGTCATGGCCGAAGATCCCCTCTGCACCCACACGCCCGGGACGTTCGCGCACTCTCCCCTTCTCGCCGTCCGCGGCGCCGCCGTGCCAGGCGCGCATGGACCGGCCGCGATCGAATACGGCACCGAAACGCCGGTGTCGATTACGTGGGAGGACGAGGCGGCCGCGCGCATGAAGAGAATTCCCGCCTTCGTGCGCGGAATGGTCGTGAAAGCGGTCGAAGAGTCCTGCCGCAAGAGCGGCGTCGGCCGGGTGACGGTGGAAGAACTCGAGCGGAGTCGGGCGCGGATGCCGACGCCGAAGATGTTCGGCTGAGCCGGGCGCCTACCCGTGCCGACGCGGCGCCATCGGCCCGATCAGTGGCGGGCTCCTCGCGCATCGTCTGCGCCGGGCCGCGTCTGTCGAAATCCAACGTCCGGACCGATGTCGGAGTGCCCGCGCGGCTTCTGCCGCGTGAACCAGGTGTGCCCGCGCGCCTTGCCGCGCCGGACGTTCACGATGAAGTACGGCACCCACAGTACGATGCAGAGCACGATCGCCAGCGCAACGGCCGTTGAGATCTCCATTGCCAGCTCCTCTGAGGTCTGTCGGCGTTGAACCTGCAAGCCGCGGTCCGGAGGGCGAGCTCGTCCTGCGTGGCGTACCGCTGTGGTGCGGACGGAAGGGCGGCAGCTACCTGAAGGGATCCGGTTCGCTCTGTTCCTTCACCTTGTCCTGCATCCACTTCTGGAATTCGTCGGCGGTCTGGACGGTGACGAACCCCCGCATCTTGGCATGGCCCAGGCCACAGAGCTGCGCGCAGGCAATCTCGTACTGAAACTCGCTGTTTCCGGTCCGCGTCCGCATCTCCGCGGTCGTGACGTTGGGGACGAACCAGATCGGGATCGTCAGGCCGGGGATCGCGTCCTGCTTGACGCGAAATTCGGGCACGCCGAAGCTGTGGATGACGTCCTTGCTCCGGAGCTTCACGATGATCGGCTTGTTCACGGGCAGATAGAGTTGATTGATCGTCGTGACGTCATCCTTCGCCGCCGGATCGGAGCGATCGAGGCCGAGCGGGTTCGACTGCACGTCGATCAGTTTGATGTCGGTCCGGCCGAATACGCCGTCGGGGCCCGGGTAGCGGATGTTCCAGGCGAACTGCTCGCCGGTGACCTGCACGACCAGTGCTTCGCTCTCCGGAGGCCTGCGATCGACTCTCGCCGCCCATAGCGGGATCGAGAATCCGAACAGGAGAATCGCTTCGACCACGGCCACGCCGATTTCCGAATATTTCGACGTGTTCGACTTGACCCCGGTGTAGTTCGCGACCGGATGGCGCGATTGTCGGAAA
This sequence comes from Acidobacteriota bacterium, assembly GCA_013362195.1. Classification (GTDB taxonomy): domain Bacteria; phylum Acidobacteriota; class Vicinamibacteria; order Vicinamibacterales; family 2-12-FULL-66-21; genus QHWT01. The sequence continues at coordinate 1,593 of JABFWM010000132.1, read as the reverse complement.
CGCACCAGGCAGTAGACGAAGAACCCGCTCCACCCGACGAACAGGACGAACATGAACAGGTGCGTCCAGCCGATCAGGCTGTCGATCTGCCCGCCCTGGGTCGTGGCGAGCGGCGGGAGTCCGAGCCACTCAGTCATGATGTTCTCGACGTCCTCTGGAGTTCCGACCACTCGGTGTCGATTTCGAGTTCGGCAACGCGCCTGGCGCGTTTCCGCAAGTAGAAGAAGAAGGCCACGAAGCCGCCCTGGACCGCGAACGTAATCGCCAGCATCACCACGATCCCGAGCTTCGCGCCCTCGATCAGCGGCGTCTCCTCCGCCCCGAAGCACATCGGACAGGCGAGCACGCTCGAGCCGCCGAAGGCGATGGCGATCGCGGCCGCGAGAAACGTGCGAAGGGCGCCCTCGCGTCCGCGTCCGGGCGCACGCGTGATGCGGCCCGTCGTCGCGCGGTTCATTGCAGCGTCCTCGTCTTGCGCAGGAACCACGAGTCGTACACGACCAGGCCCAGCGACACGGCGAACGCGGCGATCGCCGCGATCAGGCTGCCGGTCCCCTCGCCCCGCCCATAGAGGGCGAGGCACCACACGCCGAACAGGACCGCGAGCGCTGCGGAAAGGAGGATCAGCACCGCGTGGACCAGCCGGAGGTTCATTCGTGTATCCAGTAGCCGTTGCTGTGGGTGACCGCGGGGAGCGCCAGCAGCGCGAAGAAGAACAGCGTGGTCAGCACCAGGACCGCGTAGATCAGCTTCTTCTCGGAAATCAGGTGCATGAAGTAGCACGCCACCAGCGACCCCTTGACGACCGCGACGAGCAGCGCCACGGACACGGCCACCGGCTCACGGAGGTGCAGCCGCGAGATGGCGACGGTGATGATCGTCAGCGCCATGAGGGCGACGAACACCGTGATGTAGATCCTGACGTGTTTGTCGATGTCCGCCGCGTGGGCGCCGGCCGCTGTCACTGAGTGCTCACTCGTCATGGCCGCTACCTACAGCAGATACAGGGTCGGGAACAGGAAGATCCAGACCAGGTCCACGAAATGCCAGAAGAGGCCTGCGTTTTCCACCCGGTTCGTGAACCAGGCCGGGTTCGTCTTCCAGAGCTTCGCGCCGGGGCCCCAGAAATACGCGTTCACCGCCATGCCGCCGATCACGTGCAGCATGTGCAGACCGGTCAGCGTGAAGTAGATGGCAAGGAAGTTGTTCGTGCTTGGAAACAGCCCGTCGTGGAACTTGTGGCTGTATTCGACATACTTGACGACGAGGAAGACGAACCCGAGCAGGATCGTCGTCCCCATGTAGATCCGGAACGTGCCGAAGCGGCCGCGCATCAGCGACGCCCAGGCCATGACCATCGAGACCGACGAGGATATCAGGACGATCGTGTTGAAGGTGGCGAGCGGGACGTTGAGGATCGTGTCTCCTCGCGGCCAGCTCGGCGCCCCTGACCGGATGAGGATGTAGCTGGCGAACAGCGCGCCGAACAGCATGACCTCCGAGGCCAGGAACAGCCAGATGCCGATCTTGCCGTTCGTGAGGCCGGTGTCGCGCCGCACCTCTATCGTGTACGGGATATCCATCGCGAATCAG
>JABFWM010000027.1 GCA_013362195.1 Acidobacteriota bacterium | reverse complement strand
GCCTCGCGCTCGAACTGCTCGCGCGTGACCGGCGGCCAGCCGCGCTCGTTGCCGATGCGGTTGATCATCGTCTCGTAGTGCGGCCACAGTTCGTTCCTCGCGTCGTCATCGGTCGCGGCGACGTGTCCCGGCGAGTGCACCGCCACCGGCAGCACCGGCTTTCCGAGCCGCTCCAGCGCCTGACGATACAGATCGACGAGCGGCTTGAACCGCGACGGACTGCCGCCGATGATCGCGAGCGTCAACGGCAAGCCGTAGCGCGCGGCACGGACGATGGACTCGGGACTGCCGCCCACGCCGATCCACACATTGAGCGCGCCGTGTTCGATCGGCGGGTACACGGTGGCGCCGGCAAGAGGCGCGCGAGTCGAACCACGCCACGTCACCGCCCCGCCCTTGAGCAGCTCCGCGAACAGCGACAGCTTGTCCTCGAACAGCTCTTCGTACTCGGAGAGGTCGTACCCGAACAACGGGTACGATTCGGTGAACGAGCCGCGGCGAGGATGACCTCCGCGCGCCCGTTCGACAAGGCGTCGAGCGTCGAGAACCGCTCGAACACGCGCACGGGATCGTCGGTGCTCAGCACCGTCACCGCGGAGCCGAGGCGGATCCGTCGCGTCCGTCCGGCAATGGCCGCGAGAACGACCTCGGGCGCCGAGATGGCGAAATCGGGCCGATGATGTTCGCCGACCCCGAACGCGTCGAGACCGACCTCGTCGGCCAGCACCGCTTCGTCGAGAAGGTCGCGCAGCACGTGCGCATGTGATTGCGGCCTGCCGTCCGCGCCGATCGTGACGTCGCCGAACGTATCAAGGCCGAGGTGGAAGCCGTCGGTCATCAGGTTTTCCGCCGGGTCCGCAGGTCAGCGCGCCATTCGACGACCGTCGCGCCATGGCGGACGGACCGGCCCGTGCGTCGGCGCTCCTACATCTTCGTCGCCGACCAGCCTGCGCCGCTCATCGTGTTGCCGTTGACGCGGCCCGCGAATGTTCGGGTTCCAACGGTGAAGGTAATCTGGTCGCCGTTCAGCCTGCCCGCGGTGATCGGCGTCGAGCCCAGGGTGCCCGAGAGCATCTGATATTGCTGCGTCAATGTGAGCTTCTGCTCGCCCACCTGCCACGTCCCTGCCACCTTCGCCGGCACGACCCACATCAGTGCCGTGCACCACGTCGTGCACGGGGACGCGGCGGCCTGCGCGTCGGGTTCCCAGTCGCCCATGGTGAATGTATTCGACGCGACGCGGGTGCCCGGCTTCAGATCGAGCAGCTTCGGCCGAAGCCTCAGGTTGATGTCCGGCAGCAGGAACAGCGTGATGACCGTGGCCTTCGAGAGATCCGCCTCGAACAGATCTCCCTTGATGAACGTCGTCCTGTCGGCAACGCCGGCTTCCTTCGCGCGCTGCTGCGACAGCGCCACCATGTCAGGGTTGAACTCGACGCCGACCGCCGTCGCGCCCTTCTTCGCCGCGCTGATGACGGTGATGCCGTTGCCCGATCCGAGATCGATGAGATAGTCCTTGCTGGTGACCTTCGCGAGCTCCAGCATCCGGTCGACGGTCGCCTGCGGCGTCGGCACCCAGACGACGTCTTTCCCCGGCTGGCCGCTGACCGGCTCGAAGGGTTTCGGCGCCTGCTTCGCCGACTGCGCAGACACGCTCGCGGTCAGGAGCGTGCAGGCGGTAACGACCCCGAGTGCTCGAACGCGCTTCGCACGGTTCATGAGAGCCTCCGTCGCACAATCTGGCTCAACGACGTTAGCAGCGCGTCCGTCCCCGGGCAAGAGGGTTCGAAGGCGCGGCTGACGTCTCGTCTCAGATTGCGGCGACTGCCGCCGCCGTCAGGCTGGCGGCCGGGGCGCACCGCGCGCGCGTCGTGGCCTTGCGGCCGTACATGTCGCGATCGGCCGCCGCGAAGAGGTCTTCGAAGGTGGCGCTGTCGTCCGGGAACACCGCGACGCCGATGCTCACCGACAGCGGCACCTCGACGCCGGGCTTGATCTCACACTGCCGTTCACGCACGCGCCGCTCCAGCAGGCGCGCCTTCTGCACGGCATCCTCGCGTCCGCAGGTCGGCAGGACGATGACGAACTCGTCGCCAGCGTAGCGGGCGCAGATGTCGTAGGCGCGCAGCGAGGTCTGCAGACGGTTCGCAATTTCACGCAGCGCGGTGTCTCCCGCGCGGTGCCCGAAGTCGTCGTTGATGGACTTGAAGCGGTCGACGTCCACGACCATCACCGCGAGCGGCGTGGCGGTGCGGCGCGCGCGCGCGAGTTCCTGATCGACCCGGGTGGTCAGGAAGCGGCGATTCGGGAGGCCGGTCAGCGCATCCGTCGCCGACTCGGTCACGCTGTCCGCGAACGTCTTGAGGTTGCGGTGGGTCAATGCCACGGCAATGAACGCGAGCGGGATGAGGCAGAGCGTCGATCGTCCGATACCCGCCGCGGCGACGGCGGCCATCGCGAGGCCGATGACGTAGTCGCGCCACATCGGCGCGTACGCCGTCCACCAGAGACGCAGAATCGACCGCCCCGTCGACATGCCCACGCCGACGGCGATCAGCAGCGAATTGGTCAGGAAATAGGTGAGCGCGGCGGCGGCAAGCGCGGCGGGATTGGCGAGTGGCTGCGGAGCGCCGATCACGCCGCCCAACCGAGTGTAGACGAACGACGTCAGCGACACGGTCACGGCCAGTGCCCCGACGCTAAACCAGGTCTGATAGAGGTGCACCCGTGCGCGGCACTTGAACGTGGACTGGGTCCAGACGCCCGCGGCGGTCGTCAGCGTCGCGGCGGGGACGCCCAGCAACAGCAGCGCGGTGAAATCCATGACGTAGCAGACCGTGAACGTCGACGTGCCGCCGGAGGCGTGAACCGTGACCTTCGCGAACGCGGTCACGATGGACAGGACGGCCAGCGTAGTGAACAGTCCGGACGTCTGCTCCGCGAGGTGTGGAATCGACCACACCACCGCGACAGCGCCGAGAGCGGCGACGGCGCCGACGAAGACACGCGCATGCCAGGGCAGCGCGCCCCACGATCCGGCGGCCGGCGCAGCCGCCGCCTGTGACGGCGACGCCGCGCGACCTGCGGTCGTCGAGCCGTCCCTCGCAAGGAACCGCTCCAGCATTCGCCAGTTGAGACCCAGAGACTCCGCAGACATGGCCAGGCCAGCAGCAAGCACAGTGCCGCGAAGCGCTGCCGTTCTCCGCGCATGCGGCGTTTCACCGATGAAACATCGCGGCCGCGCGGGATCGTTCGCCGGCACAAACACTTGCGCCTCCGCCGTCCGCGCCGGTCGCCCGCGCATCGCCGCGCTGTTCGATTTCGACGCAGCGCACACCGGCCGGGATCGTTGTGCGCGGGCCGGCTGCGTGAGCGCGCAGGCGCACGCCTGGGCCGTGAACGCACACATCGACGACGCGGACGGGAGCTCGATCCTATAATCGGGGCGTGTCGGTGCCGGACCACAGGAAGACGGCCGTCAGCGGCGTACGCTGCTTCGTGTTGACGATCAGCGACACGCGCACGGACACGACCGATACGAGCGGGCGGGCGATCGTCGAGCTGCTCGAGGGCGCCGGACACGTCGTCGCCGGCCGCAAGATCCTCCGCGACGATGCGCGCGCGGTGCGCGACGCGGTGTCGGCCAATCTCGGCGGCGTCGACGCGGTGATTACCACCGGAGGCACCGGGATCACGTCGCGCGACAGCACCTACGAAGCGATCGCGGCGCTCTTCGAGAAGCAGCTCGACGGGTTCGGCGAGCTGTTCCGTGTGCTGTCGTACGAAGACATCGGCAGCGCCGCGATGCTGACGCGCGCCGCGGCGGGAGTGGCGCGCGCGACCGCCATTTTCATGCTGCCTGGATCGGAACAGGCGGTGCGTCTCGGCATGTCGCGGCTGATCGTTCCCGAACTCGGGCACGTCGTACGAGAATTGAGGCGATGACGATGGGCGAAACGATGCGCCCGATTCGGGAAACGATTCCGCTCGACGAAGCGCTCGCGCTCATGTTCGAGCATGGGCCGCCCTTGACGCGCACCGAACGCGTGCCGCTGCCCCTGGCGGCCGGACGGGTGCTGGCGGCGGCGTCCACGGCCTCGATCGACGTGCCGCCGTTCGACCGCGCCGCGATGGACGGCTTCGCGGTCCGCGCGGAAGACACGTTTGGTGCGGGACGTTACGAGCCGCGCGTGCTGCGCATCGTCGAAAAGGTGTATACGGGACAGGTCCCCGCGGCGGCGGTGGGTCCGGGCGAGTGCACCGAGATCGCGACCGGAGCACCGATGCCGGCCGGCGCCGACGCGGTGGTCATGGTTGAAGAGACCGAACGCGGGCGCGGCAGCGACGACGTGCAGGTGTTCACGCCGGTCTACCCGCGCCAGAACGTCGGGCGGCGCGCCGCCGACATCGGCGCGGGCCAGCCGGTGCTGCAGGCCGGTGACGTCCTGAATCCGAGCCGCGTCGGCGCGATGGCGGCAATCGGCGCGCTCGATCTCGAGGTCTACGCGCGGCCGCGGATCGCGATCCTCTCGACAGGCAACGAGATCGTGCAGCCGGGCGCGCCGCTCGGGCCCGGGCAGATCTACGACATCAACCAGTTCACGCTGTCGGCGATCATCAACGCGCATGGCGGCGAGCCGGTGGTGCTGCCGACGGCCGCCGATGCGCTCGACGCGCTGTCGCGCGCCATCGACGCCGCCCTCGAGCACGATGTGCTCGTGTTCTCGGGCGGGAGTTCCGTCGGCGAACGGGATCTCATCCTCGACGTGCTCCTCGCCCGCGGCGAGGTGCTCTTTCACGGCGTCGCGGTGAAGCCGGGCAAGCCCACCGTGTTCGGCATCATCGCGGGAAAACCCGTGCTGGGCATGCCCGGGTATCCGACGTCGTGCCTCTCGAACGGCTACATGCTGCTGGTGCCGATGCTGCGGCGCATGGCTCGCCTTCCCGAGCACCGCCCGCAGATCACCCGCGCGCCGCTGGCGCGGCGGATCGTGTCGACGACCGGCCGTCATCAGTTCTATACCGTGCGGCTCGAAAACGGCGTCGCGATGCCGGCGTTCAAGGCGTCGGGCGACATCACGAGCATGTCGCGCGCCGACGGCTACATCGAGATACCCTCGCACGTCGACATCGTCGAAGCGGGCGAGCTCGTCGACGTCAAGTCGTTCTGATGCATCCCTCGCCGCTCGTCGAGGCGCCGGATTTCGCCCTGCCGGACCAGAAAGGGCGCGTGCACGCGCTCGGCGACTATCTGGCGCGCGGCCCCCTGCTGCTCGTCTTCCATCGGGGCACGTGGTGACCGAACTGCCGCCGCCGGTTCGGTGAACTGGCCGACAACGTCGCCGCCTACGCCGCCCGCGGGGTGCAGGTCGTTGGTGTGCTGGCGCAGAACGCGCGGCCCGTCCGCACCTATATCGAAGAGACGGGGCTCCCGTTCGATATTCTGATCGACGAACCCCGTGACGTGGCGCGCGCCTACGGCGTCTGGCATCGGTTCGGGATCGATGCGTGGAACATCGCGAGGCCCGCGGTGTTCCTGATCGACAGCAATCGCCGCATTCAGTACTCGTTCGTCTCGGACGGGCAGCGCGAGTTCCCGTCATCACAGGATCTGCTCGCGGCCATCGATCGCCGACGATAGGCCGCGGTCCCTTGCGCCTCTCACGGAAAAGACCGCCGCGAAAAGCAAGACCTTGACCCGCCTGACAAAAGTCTGCTCTCAGTTGGACGAGGAGGGCGCCGCCGCCGGCGGATGTGCGGATTTGCGGGGGGACGCAGCGATCGCGATCTGGCCGGCCCTTTGCCACCGACCCCCGCTACGTATGGGCGCTTCCCTGACGCGCATCCGGCTTCCACATCTGCAGCGGCCGTCCGTGTGGCGTCCCCACGCGCTGATCCTCGTCCTGATCAGTCTTCCCGTTCTGGCCGAGATGGGCCTGCACAATGGCAGTTGGCGTCCGGCAAGCGCGGCAACGCGAGCCGGCCTGGCTGCGCGTCCGCAGATCGCGCTCGGGCGGACCGCCAGCCTGATGCAGGTATCCCCCGACGGCCGCATCGGCGCGGTCACGCTCACCCAGGGAAACGGCGCCGACGACGCGCGCCACATCGTGCTCATGGAAGTCCCGAGCGGCCGGGTCATCGACGATCTGCAGCGGTTCTCCCTGTGGCGCCGCGGCCAGCAGGTCGAGGCGCACGATGTCATCATCCGCGACATCGCGTTCACGAGCGACAGCAACGTGTTCTATGCGTCGGTGACCGAGGCGGGCCAGAGCTACCGGGTCCGCGGCGACATTCGTCAGAGAGAGCTGCGAGCGATCACGAATTAGCGTGTCGGGCTCGTGGCCAGGCGCCCTCGCGTTCGCGCCGAGGCGGGTCTGAAGACCCGCCCTACGTGACGAGGCCGAGGCGGGTCTGAAGACCCGCCCTACGTGAACGAGCCGAGGCCGGTCTGAAGACCCGCCCTACGTGAACGAGGGAGCAGGCCGGTCTGAAGACCCGCCCTACGTGAACGAGGAGGAGGCCGGTCTGAAGACCCGCCCTACGTGAACGTGGGAGCAGGCCGGTCTGAAGACCCGCCCTACGTGAACGAGGAGGAGGCCGGTCTGAAGACCCGCCCTACGTGAACGAGGAGGAGGCCGGTCTGAAGACCCGCCCGTCTTGAACCGCGATCCTCTTTACGTCTGAATGCCCA
>JABFWM010000058.1 GCA_013362195.1 Acidobacteriota bacterium | reverse complement strand
GGTGGTGGCGCAAGGCGGCGCGCTGGCGCTGGTCGTCGTCATTGCCGGGGCCTCGCCGCTGCGGCTGTTCTCGGTGAGCACGACCAAAGGGCACGAGCAGCACGCCGTGCTGTTCAGCAAGTGGAACTCGTTCTCGCGGATCGGCGTGTACGACCAGCCGTACGGCGCGTGGTCGCTGAGCGATCGCTATACCGGCCCGCTGCCGGACACGCGCCTGATGGACATCGACTCGGCCGCGGGGACGCAAATCCTGCGGTTCCACGGCAACCTGGGCGAGGTGAGCTACCTGCAGTACGAGTTGACGGCGTTGGGCTACCGGCTCTATGGGACGCCGGGCGCCCGGCCGGCCACGCCGTTCAGCGCGCTCGTGATCGGCACCGGCGGCGGACGCGATCTGCTGTCGGCGCTGGTGTTCGGCGCGTCGTGGATCGACGGCGTGGAAATCAACCCGATCATCGTCAACGACGTGATGCGGGGCCGCTTCAAGGCGTACTCGGGCGGCGTCTACGACGATCCGGCGGTCCACGTGCACGTCGAGGACGGCCGCAGCTTCGTGCGGCGCTCGCCGCGCCGCTACGACGTGATCCAGGCGTCGCTCGTCGATACGTGGGCGGCCACCGCCGCGGGCGCGTACACGCTGACCGAAAACAGTCTCTATACCGTCGAATCGTTCGGCGATTACCTCGATCACCTCACCGACCGCGGCGTGCTGAGCATCTCGCGGTGGGTGTTCGACGGGCTCCGGCTGATCTCGCTGGCGCAGGAAGCGTGCGCGCGCCGCGGCCTCGATGCCGCCGGTCACCTCGCCATCTTCCAGCACGAAGGCGTCGCGACGTTTCTGCTGAAGAAGACCCCGTTCACGGCGGAGGAGCGCGCGCGGCTCGAGCAGGCCGCGCACGATCTGCACTTCACCATCCTGTATCTGCCCGGCCGCCCGCCCGATCGGCTCGGGGACGCGCGCGACGACTACGCGCGGCTGATCCTCGCGCCGGATCGCCACGCCTTCTACGCGCAGTACGCCTTCGACGTCTCGCCGACGACCGACGACCGTCCGTTCTTCTTCCACACCACGCGGCTGCGCAATCACGCCTTCGTCGCCGCCGTGCTCGGGCTGTTCGGCCGCCACGTCGAACGCCCGTCGAACCCCGGCGCGTGGGCCACCGGCGGCCTGACCGCGCTGATCGTCCTGCTCGTGACCTCGTTCGTGCTCGTCGCGTTGTTCGTGATCGGCCCGCTCGCGCTGACCGCGCGCCGCGCGCTCGCGCCGGGCTGGCTGACGTGGCTCGGCTACTTCGCGTGCCTCGGCGCGGCGTTCATGTTGATCGAGGTCGCGCTGCTGCAGCGGTTCGTGCTGCTGCTCGGTCATCCCGTCTACTCGTTGACGGTGACGCTGCTGTCGCTGCTGCTCGGGACCGGCCTCGGCAGCTTGTCGAGCCGCCGGCTGCTGGAAACGCGGGCCCGGCGCGCCGCGATCGTCGCGTGCCTCGCGGCGGCGGTCGTCGGCGTCGCGTGGGGCAGCGCGCTGCCCTCGATCATTCACATCGCGATCGGCTGGCCGTTGCCGGTTCGTCTGCTGACCGCCGTCGCCCTGATGCTGCCCGCCGGGATGCTGATGGGGATTCCGCTTCCGGCAGGCGTGCGCATCCTGAGCGACGCGCACCCGCAATTGATTCCGTGGGCCTGGGGCATCAACGGCGCGCTCTCCGTCGTCGGCGCCATCCTGGCGGTGTTCATCGCGATGAACTGGGGATTCTCGGTGACGCTGCTCTGCGGCGCGCTGCTCTACGTGGCGGCGGCGGCGCTGACCGCGACCTTCCCGGCGCGCGTCATCGCTGCGCCGGCAGTGCACTGACCTGAGAGGCGCGCTCTCCACGCCGGCCTCGTCGTCGTGGTGCGGGCCGCCGGCGTGCAACCGCGAACACTGTGGCATCATTGATCCATGTTCACGTCGGAGGCGGTGACGCGCGGCGTCCGGGTGCACGTGGCGTCGGAATACGCGCCCGAGCGGTCGCAGCCGTCGCAGCAACAGTGGTTCTTCCTCTACACCATCACGATCTCCAACGAGGGCTCGGCGCGCGTGCAGTTGCTGACCCGCCACTGGCTCATTACCGACGGCACCGGCCATGTCGAGGAAGTGCGCGGCCCGGGCGTCGTCGGAAAACAGCCGGTGCTCGCGCCCGGCGAGTCGTTCACCTATACGTCAGGCTGTCCGCTCGGCACGCCCTTCGGCGTGATGGAAGGCACGTATCAGATGATCACGGACGACGGCGAACGGTTCGACGCGAGGATTGCGCCGTTCACGCTGAGCGAACCGTACACCGTGCACTGAAGCGTTTCAGGTTGCCGCCGCACCGTGCTCTCCGCGCGCTCGGCGAACGTCAGCGCACAGGCGGTGAATGACCGTGGACGAGCCCGGGCACGACGAAGACAGGCACGTCGGACTGTGCCGCACCTGCCGCCACAGCCGCGTCATCGTCAGCGATCGCGGATCCCGGTTTTATCTCTGTCAGCGATCGAAGACCGATCCGCGGTTCCCGCAGTATCCGCGTCTGCCCGTCATCGCGTGTCCCGGGTACGAGCCTCGTCAGGCGCCGGACGCGGAGGCCTGACGAGCGGCCGCGGATCGATGTGGGGCGCCTACAGGCCGACCGGCAATGCGGCGCGCCACCTCTCGTCTGCTGTTAGCATGGATCGTTGCCCATGCACACGATTCAGCCGGCACGATTGAAGCCAGGCGTCTCGCTCGAGCAGCTGCCCGCCGCGGCAGCGGCCACGCCGGCTTCGTCGTCGCGCCTCATCCGTGGCAAAGCGCTCGTGTTCTGGGACAGGAAGAGCGCGACGCCAAAGGCGCTCGATGCCATCGACACCGATCAGATTACGCCGGCCGCCGACTGCGTCTCGGAAAGCCTCGAGACGCTCGACGAGCGCTGGAAGGCAGGCTCGTTCCGCTATCTGATGCCGGATTTCCGCGCGCGCGTCCACCGCGGAGAGACCTTTGTGGTTGCCGGCGATCGCTTCGCGATCGGCTCGTCGCGCGAGATGAGCCCGGCCGGACTGAAGGGCGTTGCCGAGGAAGCCGGCCTCGAGCTGGTGATCGTGTGCGGCCACAACATGGGCGACATCTTCCGCCGCAACGCCTTCAATCTCGGGCTCCATGTGGTGCAGAGCCCCGAGGCCGTCGCTGACGCCGGTGACGGCGACGAGATGACCTTCGATCCGGGCACCCGGCGGCTCGCCAACGTCACGCGCGGCAAGACCTACGACCCGGTGCCGCTGGCCGTGAAGGAAGAGGAGATCCGGCAGAGCGGCGGCATCTTCGCGGTGGGACGGCGCGAGTTCCGCCGATCGATCGAGGTCGCGCCGTCGCTCGACTGGCTCGATCCCGACGCCGCGCGCGGGCTGACCACGACCGAGCAGATCCTGTGGGCGCATCGGGTCGACAAGGACCTGAAGCCGTCCGGGATGAAGCCGGGCACCACGCTGCGTGCCTATGCGGACCTGCTCCCCGCGTCCGACGGCACCGCCCCGTTCGCGATCCATACGTTCAATCAGATCACCGGCGGTACCACGATCTATCCGCGGCAGGCGGCCATCGCCAACGATCACTTCGTCTTCACGGGCGTGGACGCCGACGAGAAGCAGACGACCATCGGGCGCGAGTTCGCGCGCGCCCAGGACATCGGCAAGCCCTATTACGCGACGCCGGGCGACGGCATCTTTCATTTCTACTTTCCGGAACAGGGCCTCGTGATGCCGGGGCAGTTCATCCCCGGCGCCGACTCGCACAGCCGCGCCTACGGCGCGTACGGCGCCGTCGGCATCGGCGTCGGCTCGACGACGCTCGGCTTCGGTTGGTCGACGGGCTACATCTACGTGACGCTCGCGAAGGCGCGCCGCGTCGTGTTCACTGGGCGCCTGCAGCCCTGGGTCAGCGGCAAGGACATCGTCCTCGAGCTGCTGCGGCGGTGGGGCGCGCGGCAGTCGCAGGGCATGTCGGTGGAGCTCGTCGACGCCGCGATGCAGCTGCCGATTGCGTATCGCAACACGATCGCCAACATGATGGCGGAGGCCGAAGCGCTGAACGGCATCTTTGCGGCCGATCGCATCACCTACGGCTGGTATCAGCGCAAGGGCGTGACCGCGCTGCCGTATCCGGCGATCGCGCCGGGCGCCGACGCGCGCTACGAGATCGACGAGTCGCTCGATCTGTCGGACGTGCGTCCGATGATTGCCAAGCCCTTCAGCCCCGGCAACGCCTTCGACGCCGAGGACGTGGCGCGGGAGCGGATCACGTTCGACAAGGCGCTGATTGGGTCGTGCACCAACGGCAGCTACGATGATCTGCTGCAGGCGGCGCTCGTGCTCCGGGCGGCGCGCGACGCCGGCGTGAAGAAGGTCGATCGCGAGTTCCGGATTTTTCCCGGCTCCGGCGGCGTCGGCCGTCAAATCGAGCAGCCCGACGCGCGGCTCGGCGGTGAATCGATCGCCGACGTGTTCCGATCGGTCGGCGGCGAGATCCGGCAGTCGTGGTGCGGCCCGTGCTTCGGGCAGGGGCCCGACGCCCTCTCGCCGGGTCAGCGCGCGATCACGTCCTTCAATCGCAACTGGCAGAATCGCATGGGACTCGGCGGCGAAGGCTATCTCGCGAGTCCGGCAGTCGTCGCCGCGTCCGCGCTCGTCGGGTACATGGCCCCGCCGAGTGAGCTGGGCCTGGCGTGGGACGCGGAAAAATTCGGCGTCTAGATGCTGCTGGCCTGGCTGCTCGCCCTGTTCGTGCAGCGCCCGTCGGCCGGCATGGTCGTGACGACGAGCACGACACTTCCCCCCGGGACCTATACGCTGGCGTCAGCCGGCATCGCGCAGCCCGCGATCACGATTCGAGGGTCGAACCTCACCGTGGACTTCCGGCAGGTGATCCTGCAGGGCCTGCCGCAGGACGCCGGTCCCGACCAATTCACCGGTGTGGCGGTCTTCGTCGACGGCGGCGAAAACGTCACCATCAAGAACCTCACCGCGCGCGGCTACAAGGTCGGCATTCTCGCGCGCCGCACCAGAGGCCTGCACATCACCGGCTCGGATCTCAGCTACAACTGGAAGGCCCGCCTCTACAGCCTCGTCGAGCATGAGAGCCTCGCCGACTGGATGTCGTATCACCACAACGAGCACGACGAGTGGCTCGAGTCGGGCGCGGGCATCTATCTCGCGGATTCGGACGGTGCCGAGATCGATCATACGGCCGTCGTGCAGGGACAGAACGGCCTGATGCTCGCGCGCTCGAACGACGCCCGCATCTGGAACAACACGTTCTCGTTTCTCTCGGGCGTCGGCATCGGCCTCTATCGATCGAGCCGCAACGCGATCCTGCACAACCGCGTCGACTGGTGCGTCCGCGGCTACAGCCATGGCTTCTACAATCGCGGCCAGGACTCCGCCGGCATCCTCGTCTACGAGCAGAGCAGCGGCAACACGATTGCGTTCAACTCGGTGACGCACGGCGGCGACGGCCTGTTCCTCTGGGCCGGGCAGTCGACCATGGACACCGGACAGGGCGGCGCGAACGACAACATCGTCTACGACAACGATTTCAGTTTCGCGCCGGCCAACGGCATCGAAGCGACCTTCAGCCGCAACGTCCTCTACGGCAACCGCGTCGAGGAGTGCTGGCACGGGCTGTGGGGCGGCTACAGCTTCGATTCCTGGATTGCCGGCAACCGCTTCGCCCGCAACACCGAGGCGATCGCCATCGAACACGGCCAGGACAACCGGATCACGGAGAACACGTTCGACGGCGACGAGACGGCGATCCGGCTCTGGAAGAATGCGACCCAGGATCCGGACTGGGCGTATCCGAAGCGGCGCGACACGCGCAGCCGCGATTACGTGATCGCGGGCAATCGGTTCATCGGCAACGCGACGGCGCTGAAGATCACCGAGACGCAGAACGTGCGGATCCTGACGAACGAGTTCGCGCAGGTCGGCACGCTCGCGGCGCTCGCCGGCGACACGCGCAACCTCGGCATCGGCGACGAAGTCACCGTGCCGGTGCGATCGCGGCCGACCCTCGACGTCACCTTGCCCAAGCCGCTTCCCGGCGCGATCGACGCGAAGATGCCGGACGCCGAGCGGCGCGGCCGCGACGCGATCATCGTCGACGAGTGGGGCCCCTTCGACTGGAAGTCGCCGAAGCTGTGGCCCGACGGACGATCCGACGCGCTGCCGCTGACGCTGCGGGTGCTCGGCCCGCCGGGCCAATGGACGCTCGCGTCGGTGCGCGGCGCCGAGGTGACGCCGAAGGCGGGGCGGGTGCCGGCGACGATTACCGTGACGCCGTCGACGGGCGGCCTCGTCGACTTCGACCTGCGGCTCACCTATCACGGGGCACGCATCGTCGCGCCGCGCGGCGGGATCACGCCCGCGGGCGAGCCCTACACCTTCGGCTACTCGCGCTTCTTCGTGCCTGCCGAGTGGTCGATTCGCTATTACCGCTTCGACGGAGACACGAAGCCCGAGGACGATGCGGCCTTTGCCAGCGTGCTCGCGGGCACGCCGATCAAAGCCGAGCGGCGGGATCGCCTCGACTTCCTGTCGGGCCGTGCGATCGCCGACGGCGTGCCGGCGGACCGCGTGGCGCTGGTGGCCGAAGCGGCGGTCGATCTCCCGCCCGGGCACTACGAGGTCCGCACGATCTCGGACGAT
>JABFWM010000505.1 GCA_013362195.1 Acidobacteriota bacterium | reverse complement strand
GGCCTCGCGAAGAACGAGGCGGAGCTCGCGGGCGTGCTCGGCCACGAGATTACCCACGGGACGGCGAAGCACACTGTGCGCTACATCCAGGAGCAGAAGGGCATTTCCGCCGGCACCGACGCGGTTGGCGGCGGCGGCACGCGCGACTACCTCATTGCCAAGCAGGCCGAGCGCGCGTATCACCTGCTGCTCGACGGCACGTTCAGCCAGAGCGACGAAAACGAGTCGGACCGCGTCGGTGTCCGGCTCGCCAACACGCTGGGCTACGCGCCCGGCGGCCTCTCGGACGTGCTCGAGAAGCTCGACGCGCGCAACAGCGGCCGCGAGCAGCGCAACGGGCTCTTCGCCTCGCATCCCGCCACGAAGGATCGCATCGCCAGAATCCAGGCGCAGATCAAGACCGAACACCTGGCGGGGACGGCGACCTCGGCGTCGCGCTACGCGAAGGCCATCACCTTCGACGCGAAGCCGGTCACCGAGGTCGCGGTGGGCGCTGACGGCACGTCCGGCCTCGCCGGCGGCGCGGGCAAGCAGGCCAGGAAAGACGACGAGAAGAACGGCGAGGCCAAACAAGACGTCGAGCCGAAGAAGAAGCGCGGGCTCCTGTCGAAGTTCACGACCTCGACGAGTGAACAGAAGCAGAGCAGCCAGACGACCGCTTCCGCGGGATCGCGCGGCGTCGGGAGCCCCGATCGCGACGCGGTCGGCGGGCCGAACAAGACCGCCGTCGGCGTGACGATCACTTCCGCGGACCTCGACCGCTTCAAGAACAGCATCGGCGCGTAAATTGGGCCATTATCCCGATCACTTGATCGCCGGCGTCGTGGGGCTGGCCGCGACGCTCGGGATCGCCGGCCTCACGGTCAACCGCCTCGTCAAGCGCAAGCTCCGGTTGTCCGTGTTCCTGCTCGCGATCTACATCGCGATCAACCTGCTGCTCGTGGCCGCCCCCGAACGCTTCAGCGGCACCGAGGGGAAGCTTCGCGCCTTCGAGAACCTGGCGCTCGCGGCGGCGGTCATCAACGCGCTGGTCATCGCGTTCGTCAACCCGCTGCGGCAGGATCGCGTGCCCGACCGCTTTCCGGTCATCCTGCAGGACGCGATGGTCATCGCGCTGATCGTGCTGGTGTCGACGTTCATCAGCAGCGAGTGGATCACCACGTCCGCGGTCAGCGCGGTAGTGATCGGGTTCGCGCTGCAGGACACGCTCGGCAACGCGTTCGCCGGGCTGGCGATCCAGAGCGAGAAGCCGTTTCACGTCGGCCACTGGATACGCGTCGGCGATCACGAGGGGCGCGTCGCGGAAGTCACCTGGCGCGCGACGAAGCTGCGCACCAAGTCGGGCAACTTCGTCATCCTGCCCAACAACATCGTCTCGAAAGAGCCGATCGTGAACTATTCGGAGCCGGCCGCGCCGACGCGCCTCGACGTGGTCGTCGGCGCGACCTATCTGGTGCCGCCCAATCAGGTGAAGGCGGCGGTGCTGGAAGCGATGCGGCACTGCTCGCGCGTCCTCGCGGCGCCGGCGCCCGATGTCGTGCTGTCGTCGTTCGACGCGTCCGCCATTACCTACAAGGCACGGTTCTGGGTCGAGGATTACGAGCGCGACGAGGCGGCCCGGGACCAGGTGCGCACCGCGATCTACTACGCGTTCCAGCGGCACGACATCGAGATTCCGTGGCCGATTCAGGTGGAGTACTCACGCACGCTGCCGGTCGAGGATGCCGACGCGCGCGTTGCAGAAGGCGAGCGGCTGTTGGGCCGCGTCGATCTTCTCGCGGGGCTGGCGCCGGATCTCCGGCGCGAGGTCGCCGAGTCGGCCCCCGCCGTCGTCTTCGGCGCCGGCGAGACCATCGTGCGCCAGGGCGAACCCGGGCAATCGATGTTCATCGTGGCGCAGGGGACCGTCAGCGTCGTGGTGGAACCGGGGCGCCACGAAGTCGCGCGGATCGAGCGGGGCGGCTACTTCGGCGAGATGTCGCTGCTGACCGGCGACCCGCGGTCGGCCACCGTCATCGCGGTCGACGATGTCACGACGGTGGAGATCACGGCCGACGTGTTCCGCAGGCTGGCCGCGGCGCACCCGCAGGCGATCGAGCAGATCGCGGTTGCCGCCATGACGCGGCGCGCCGACCTCGACCGCGTGAAATCCACCGCCGCCGGCGCGGTCGCGGTCGAAGCCAGCACGCTGCTGACCCGCATGAAGAAGTTTCTGCGGCTGATCTCCTGATCCAGCGGACAGTCTACTCGTCTAGTAGCGGCGCGCGTCGCGATAGGCGCGCTGGTACCCTTCCAGGAATCCGCGGCGATACTGATCCTGGTAGGCATCCTTCGATCCATAGCGCCCTTCGTAGTGACGGTCGGCCGACCGATACCACTTGTGGCGCGTGGCGTCCGGATACTTCCGATCCCCGGCGTCGTCCAGCCCTTTTTCGTAGCCGTCGTTGACGCCGTTCTGGAACGCGATGTTCGCGACGCCAGAGCCATAGTCGCCATAGCGCCCCTGCGGATAGGTGCGGCCCGGCTGTGGATAGTTTCCGGGATAGTCCCAGCGATCGTCGCGGCGCGGAGCAGAACGGCCGTTGCCGTAGTATCCGCCGTTGTCGTAGCGATCGTAGGCGGCGCGATAGCCGTCGCCGTAGCCGACGCGGAAATTGTCGCGATAGCGGTTCTTGTCGCCGTAGCTGCGGTTGTAGCCGGCGTCGGCCTTCCGCCAGTCTTTCTCCCGCTGCACGTCGAACGGACGGCGGCCGCGTGCGGCCGATTCGCCGTCGCGCAGGCCCTCGCGGTAGCCGTTGTCATACGCGATGCGCCGGGCGTCGTAGTACGACTGGCGGAAGTCGTCCGCATAGGACACGCGCGGCTGCATCCAGTCGCGCACCTGCGCCGACGCGCGGCCGCTCACCGACAGCACGGCCGTGGCAGCGATCGCTCCGATAGTCAGAAGTTGATTGCGCATGGTCGTCTCACCAGCCAACCGACCGGCCCTTGTGCCAGTGGTGCTGGCGGAGCACCGAGCAAAATGCTTACCCGGGCCAGCGCGCGAAAAAATGGCGCGAATCCGTGCGGAGAAGCGGCCGAGGTCGTCGGCGGTGGACAGCTACTGCGACCAGACGAGGACACGCTGGCCGCTGCGTCCCTTGTGGTCCACGATGAGCGTGGGGCCGAAGCGCTCGAGGTCCTCGACGGTGAGCCGCAGATCTTTCAGGTCGATCGCGTCGCCGCCCATGCTGATGCGCGCACCGCCCACCTTCAGCCGCAGGAGCCAGAACGGGATCTCCATCCTCACCACCTTCCCGTCGTCGGGATCGAACGCCATGACGTGGAGCGCCTCGGGGCGATGCGGGCCGCTCGGACGATTGGTGTTCGCATGCTCGAAGTGGCCGCGCTCGTCGAGCTCGATGAGCGGTTTCTGGGTGGAGAACTGCTTGCGGACACGCGCGAAGTCCTCGGAGGCCGTCATCGACGACACCGTCTGAATATCGATGTGGGTCTTGGCGAACCACAGGCCGGCGGCGGCCATCGCGACGAGCCCGAGGATGCAGAACACCACGATTCCGACGACGACCCAGACCCAGGTTCTGGCTCTACCGGCCATGATGTTCGCGTCCCGTCACTTCAGCAGTCGTTTCGATTGTTCGAGGCATATCGGGTCGTGGTCGGTCTCGCAGGCGGCCATCGCGAGTCGGGCTTCGCGCTGCGCGCCATCCTTGTTTCCCTGTTGCAGCGCGATCGTCCCCAGTTCGAGGTGCGCTCGCCCCTGCACCCATCCCGCCGAGTCGGACTGAATGGCGAGGCGCAGATCGGCCGCGGCCTCGTCGTACCGTTTCAGCCGCACCCGGGCGGCGCCGCGCTTGTAGTGCCAGAGCCCACGTTCGCCGGGGATGAGCGGCCGCGTTTCCCGTGCGACCATGGCCAGCCCTGTCGTCAGCAGGCCTTCGGCTTCCGCCGGCCGTTCCCCGCGGGTCGCGGTCGCGCCTGCTTCGAGCAGGACCAGCCGGTTGCGGGGGTACTGCCGCCGGAGCTCCTCCAGCACGCGCAGCGCGTCTTCGTACCGGCGTTCGCGGTTATACAGCAATACGAGCGCGAACATCGCGTCGGTTCGGTTCTCGGCCGTGGACGCGGCGGTCTGCTCCACGAGGTGCAGGCCACGCTCCTTGCCGCCGCCGAAGCCGGCGACATAGGCCATCCAGCGCATCGGCAGCGACAGGGTTGAAATGAGGTAGCGGTAGGTGCCGACGATCAGGCCCGCGTCGCGGCGCGATGGGTCCAGCGCCATCACGCGTTCCAGTTCATCGTAGCTGTGGCGCGCGGCATTGACCCCGGCGAGCAGCCGTCCTTCGACCGATGCGATGTACGACGCCCGCAGGCCGAGCGCGGTCCCCAGGTCGTAATGCGCCTGTGCGTCCTTCGGCGCGGCGGCGACGCGCCGCTCCGACAGCTCAATCGCGCGCGCGACCTCGCGCCTGAACTCCTCGTCGAGATCCGGCGGCGGCTTCTTCAAGTCCACACTCGATCGCGAGAAGCTGCCAAGGTAGTGATCCACGGTGACCGCGCCGCGGCGGAACAGGATGTTCATCCAGATCGTCGACGCCAGCGCGCGATGGTTTGCCGGATCCGATGGGTCGAGAGCGATGGCCTGCCGAAGGACACGGACGGCTGCGTCGTGGTCGAGGTTGTAGGCAAGTTCCGCTGCCTGCTGCCGCAGCTCGGCTCCGCGCTCCGCTGCGACCGGAGATGAGGAGGGCACGCTGCCGGCCAGTACCCAGAGAAGACTAGAAACAATTTTGGTAGTTGCCCATTTCCGCGGCATCCAGACTATGATACCGAGGCTGCGAACGACAGGAGCCTGGCATCGGAGTCCTACCTTTGATTGCTGCGCGCGGCCCGCTTGATAGCTTCCGGACTATGGAACACACTATCGACCGCGGCACCGACACTACTCAATGGCAAACGATGAAGACGCGCACGCCTGGAAGTCTGGAGCCCGACAGCCTATGCCTGTGACATGGAGGATATGAATGCCTAGAGGCAGGCCACGTAAGAACCCACAGGAAATCTTGATTCGATCCGCTGAGATGATCGGCTGGGCGCTCGGAGGGATCGAGCGTGAAATCGTCCAGACCAGGGAGCGGTTGAGCGCGCTCACCGCGCAGGCCGCCAGTCTGCGCGCGAAACTCCCCGCCACGAGTCGCGGCCCAGCCGCCGCGGCGAGCTTTGACGAACCCGGCGTCGCCGGTGCCACGACGCGCCGCCGTCGCCGCCGCCGGATGTCGCCCGAAGCACGCAAGCGCATCTCCGAGATGATGAAGAAGCGCTGGGCGGAGCGCAGGAAAAAGCAGTAGATCAACGGAAGCGGAAGGTGGAGGACACGAGCTACAAGTCCTTCCGCCTCCGCCTTTCCCGGCGGGTTACAGCACGAACCCCCGTCCCAGTCCGCGTTCCGACGCGCGTTCCCATGCGAGCCGCGCCGCCGCGACGTCTTCCACCGCCATCCCCAGCGACTTGAAGATCGTGATCTCGTCAGGCGCCCGTCGTCCTGCGGCGGCGCCGTTGATCACCGCGCCAAGCTCCGCGTCGATGTGCGCCGGCGTGATCGCCCCTTCCTGGATCGGGATGACGAGGTCGCCGGCTTCCGCCAGCGCGCCGCTGCGCGAGTCGACGAAGACGCGCGCGTCGCGGACCAGCGCGGTGTCCATCTCGCGCTGATCGGGCCGGCATGCCCCGACGGCGCAGATGTGCGCGCCGTCCGCGATCCACCTCCGCGCGACGATGGGCTCGCGCGCGGCGGTGACGAGGGCGATGACGTGCGCGTCCTGCACCGCGTCGCGCGGCGATTCGACGGGCACCAGCCGCGCGCCGACGCGCGGCAGCATCTCTTCGACGAGCGCGAACCGTCGTGCCGGATCGGGGCCCCACACGCGGATCTCGTCGAACTGGCGCACGCGTGTCAGCGCGTCGATGTGGCTTCGCGCCTGCACGCCGGATCCAAGGATCGCCAGGACGCGGGCATCGGTGCGCGCGAGGTGCTTGACCGATACGGCGGACACTGCTGCCGTGCGTGCCTCGGTCACATACCGGCCGTCGAGGATGGCGACGAGTTCGCCGGTGTCGGGATCGAGCAGGATGATGGTCGCCAGGTGGGTGGGCAGGCCGCGCGCCCGATTCGATTCGTAGACGGTGACGAGCTTCGCCCCCAGGGCTGACGGAGTGGGCACGAACGCGGGCATCACGCCGCAGAATCCCGCGCCGCCCGCGTCGGAGGCTGACGCGGAGGAGGTTCGCGCGCCCGATCGTCCCGGCACCACGAGCACGGTGCGCAGCGGCTGCTGCACGTCGCCGCCGGCGGAGAACTGCGCGAGAGCGGTCGCCATCGCCGCGATCAGGTCGTCCATCGAAAGGACGGCCCTTACGTCTTTTTCAGAAAGCAGAACAGGCATCAGATGTCGGACGGGTCTCTGGATGCAGTATGCCGTCTCAGGTCAGGTGATCACCATCCGGCAGCCATGCCGTCGTTTCTCAATGCGCGTGGGGCCCCACCCCCACGCGCTTACGCGCTGCGCGCGACGCCCTTCGGGCTTGCCGCCGCTTCGCGGCGGCCTGCTGATCACCATCCGGCGGCCATGCCGTCTTTACGCGGATCGGATCCTGCCATCAGGACGCGCGTGCGCGGATCGATGAGGATGCCCTGGAATCCGCCGAACAC
>JABFWM010000616.1 GCA_013362195.1 Acidobacteriota bacterium | reverse complement strand
GGCGTCGCCAGCACGTTCGCGCGCGACGGCGTCGAGCCCGTTCCGTTCTTCATTCAGTGGGCGCCCGATTCGCCGCATCCCTCCCAGGATGCGCCGAAAGGGTGCGAGCTGGCATCGCTCGAGATCGCGCACCCGGACCCGGCCGGACTCGGCCGGCTGCTGAAGCAATGGGGCATCGACGGCCGCGTGAAGCAGGCCGACAAGGCGATCCTGCGCGCTACGATCAAGACGCCCAGGGGACCGGTGTACTTGTCCTGAACGGGCGCGATAGGTCAGTCATGACAAATGACACGGAGGACCGCTCTTCAGACACGCCGGGGTGAAGGCGGCTTCCGCTTCCCGGTGTGAGACCGGATCCACGACGCGAGTTCCGCTTCGGAGAGACCGCCCGCTGTCAACGCAAGCACCTGCCGTCAATGCGCATACTTCAGGAGGTCCTCGGCCGAGAGGTTTCCGCCGCTCACGATCGCGACCGCGGGGCCGGGGAAGGGCGGCTCCGCGGCGAGCGCGGCCGCGACCGATGTCGCACCGCTCGGCTCCGCGACGATCTTCGCCTTCGCGAACAGCCACGCCACGGCGCTGGCGATCCGCTCGTCGTCGACCGTCACGAGACGATCGACGAATTTTCGCACGTGGGCGAAGTTCAGGTCGCCGGGCCGGACCGCCATCAGTCCATCGGCGATGCTGCTCGGCGAGGGGAGCGTCTGGATCGATCCGGCGTCGATCGACGCCTTCATCTTGGCGGCGCCCGCGGGCTCGACGCCGACGATCAGCACGGACGGCTTCGACTGCTTGATCGCCGCGGCGACGCCGGAGATCAGGCCGCCGCCGCCGATCGGCACCAGCACCGTCGCCATCTCGGGCAGCTGCTCGATCAGCTCCAGGCCGAGCGTGCCCTGTCCCGCGATGATCCATTCATGATCGAACGGCGGCACCATGGTCAGGCCGCGCGCGGCCGCCTCGGCTTCGGCCCGTACGCGGCGGTGGACCGTCAGCGTGCCCTCGAAGATCACTTCCGCGCCGAATGCCCGCGCGCCCTCGACTTTGATCACCGGCGCCGTGGTCGGCATGACGACCACCGAGGGCGCACCGAGGACACGCGCGGCGAGCGCGACCGCCTGGCCGTGATTGCCAGACGAGTAGGTGATGACGCCGCGTGCGCGATCCGCGTCCGGGAGCTGCGCGACCATGTTGTAGGCGCCACGGATCTTGAACGCGCCGCCCGGCTGCAGGCTCTCGCACTTCAACCACAGGGATCGCCCCGCCGCCGCGCTCACGTCGATGAGGGGCGTGACGCGCGCGACCGTACGGATGCGCTCCCGCGCGGCCTCGATGTCTGTCAGCGATACATATCCCAAACGCGCTCCTTCCGCATCCTGTTCGAACATTCGACGCTTCGAGTGGACCCGTCAGCGCCCGCCGCGGGATCCGATTGGTTCGCCTGCCGGCGTCGGCAGCGGCTCGGTCTTCTTGAACGAATCCGCGGGCCGCTTCAAAAACCGGTCGATGTCTTCGCGCGTGGCGACGAAGTGGGCGCCGCGGGCCGACGGCGACGTCCGGGTAAACGCGGCGATGTCGCGCAGCCCCTGCGTAGCCTCGGCGCGGACCTGCGGCGTCGCCTCGGCATTGGCCGCGAGATCCATCAGCCGCGTGACGACCAGGCTCTGGACGGCGCGCTGAATGGCCGCGCCGTAGCCGTCCGCCGGCGGCGGCGCCATCCAGGTCTGCGTCACCAGCGCCGAAACCACGTCGCTGAAGCTCGGGTTCCGCGGATTGCGCGCGCCGTGTTCGTCGACCCGCGCGGCGCGCTGCGGGTTGAGGAGAGCGGTGATCGGGATGTCTGCGGCAATCGTCGCCGCCCCGACCGGATCGAACGTCGTCCCCGTCCGCTTGTCGAAGGGCTCCGCGGTGCCGCTGCCGTAGCCGAACGCCGCCGGCGGGATCAGCGCGAGGATCCGTTCGGGAATCCGCAGCGCGTCCACCGACATCGTGTCGAGCACGGCCGTGAGCGCCGCCCGCTGTTGCGCGGCGGGCACGACGTCCGCGACCACCGTCGGATTCGGTCCATCGGACGTGCGCACGGCGTAGGTGAAGTTCACCCCGCCGACCGACTTCGCCGCGGCCACGGTCTGATAGCGGTGATGAAGGTACAGCGGCAGCAGCTTCAGTTCGAGCTCCGACAACGGCGTGCCGACCGGAATCGTGCCGAGGCCGAACTGCGACAGGCCGATGCGGCGCACCTCCATCTCGTGCTTCAGCGTCGCGACCGGATCGCTGCCGCTGTCCCACAGGCTGGCCAGCGGGTGCGCGGCGCTGATCGGCCGCGCGTCGGCATCGGTGATGTAGAGCAATCCGCGCGCGACGGCGTCGCGCAGGATGCGTTCGAGCGTCTCCGCTTCGTTGCTGCCGGAGGGGAACTGTGAATAGGCGTATCGCACGGCGAACGTGTCGAACTCGCCGATCCCGGTGGCATACGCGTGCGAGAGATCGAGCCTGCCATCCTTGATGTCGACCCACGGCGCCGGGTAATCCATCACCGAGGCCCGGCCGTAGGTGCTCGCCGCGAAGTTGTGCGCGAAGCCGAGCGTGTGACCGGTCTCGTGGGCCGCGAGCTGGCGGATCCGCGCCAGCGACGTCGCGGTCACGTCCGTCGACGGATCGAATGGCGCGAGATACGCGACGTCCGGAGACATATCCGCCAGGCACATCCTCGGATCGTCTCCCTCGCCACGCACGTACTGCGGGATGAGGCCGGCGCCGATCGCGAAGTCCTGCCGTACCCGCAGCGACCCGAGCGTGACGTTCCCCTTGATGATCTCGCCGGTGCGCGGATCGGTGATGCTGCCGCCGTACGACCAGCCGCGCGTCGCGCGATGCACCCAGTTGATCATGTTGTAGCGCACGTCCATCGGGTCGGCATCGTCAGGCAGGACCTTCACCTGAAAGGCGTTGCGGAACCCCGCCGCTTCGAACGCCTGGTTCCACCACGACGCGCCCTCGACGAGCGCGCTGCGAATCGGCTCGGGGGCGCCGCTGTCGACGTAATAGACGATTGGTTTCACCGGTTCGGAGACGGCCGCCGATGGGTCCTTCTTCTCCAGGCGGTGCCGGGCGATCCAGCGCTTTTCAATGGGCTCGTCGATCGGGGACGCATAATCGTAGAACTCGATCCCGAACGACGGCGCGCGCGGATCGAGCGTGCGTGGCTTGTAGCCGGGATCGGGCAGCTCCACGAACGAGTGGTGCTCGCGCAGCGTGATCGCCGTCGGCGTCGGCGTCGTCTGGCGGATGTAGCGGCCCGGGTCCTCGTCGGTGGTGAAGGTCAGCAGCGCTTCGACCTCGGTGTTCTTCGGGAACCCCTTCGTGCGCTCCAGATACGGCGCGCTGCGGCTGTCATCGAGCTTGTAGCGCCCCTGCCTGGTCCGTCGCAGCGTGTCGACGACGCCGTGGGCATCGCGCATGAAGAACGCGGTCGCGTCGACCAGCACGCGGCCGCCGTCCTCGGCGTCGACCTTGAACCCCCACAGCACCGATCGTGCGAACGAATCCTCGACGGCGCGCCGCTCGGCGACGTTGCTGGTGATCGCACGATAGTGATAGTTCGGCTGTTGCAGCAGCACCTTCTGACCGATCCGCTCGAAGGTGACGACGCTGGAGTCGCCGAGCTGTCCGCGATCCAGGCCGACAGGATTGGATCCGAGGCCGGCGGGCAGCGACACCTGATAGAGCATCTCCTGTTTCCAGCGTCCGATCTCCATGAACAGCTTGCCGGTGGAGGCCTGCCAGTACAGCGGCACGAAGCCGTCAATCTTCTGCAGGCCCTTCACCTTGTCGGCGATGGACGGCAGCTTGTCCGGCTGCGGCTTGTCGTCCTTGGGCTTGTCCTGGGCGAAGGTGACGGACGCCGAGAGCGCGAACAGGATCACGAATGCGCGTCGCAACATGGTCATAGGGGCAGAATTATATGGTCCGCGGATCGTACGGCCTGGTTCGCGCGGGCAGTCGCCGCGCGCGAGCGGAACGCGCGCTCGTCCGCGCGTTCGCGACCGTGGTGCCTCGGTCACGAGGACACTGCGCGGCTGGCAGAGCCAGCGATGCCGGGGCCTGACGCTCGAAGCGCCTGCAGCCTCTTCGGACAGATGCTCCGGTCATCGCACGGTTTTCGAACGGGACGGCGGCCATTCACCCGGCGCCGTTATGGCCGCGGTCGCGCGTCCTCATCGGCACGTTCGAAGCGACGGCACTCGACGGCCCGACGCTGAGCTGGGCGGCACGCGCGCGTGGCGCGGTGGTGCTCGACCGCGCCGAAGCGGCGCGCGTGTTGCTAGCGTCCGCGGCATGGCGAAACCATCACTGAAACGAGTTGAAGATCAGGTCCTTGTCATCACCGGCGCGTCGAGCGGCATCGGCCTCGCGACCGCGCGTCTTGCCGCGAAGCGCGGCGCGCGGGTGGTGCTGAACGCGCGCAACGACGCCGACCTCCACCAGGTGACCGACGAGATCCGCAACAACGGCGGCCGGGCGATCGCGGTGGCCGGCGATGTCGCCGACGAGCGGGCGATGGATCGGCTGGCCGAATCGGCGCTGCGCGAGTTCGGCGCCATCGACACATGGGTCAACAACGCGGGACTCTCGATTTACGGCAAGCTCACCGACATTCCGATGGCCGACAAGCGGCGGCTGTTCGACATCAACTTCTGGGGCGTCGTGAACGGCTGCCGTACGGCCGTGCGCTGCCTGAAGCATCGCGGCGGCGCGATCATCAACATCGGCAGCGAGGTGTCGGATCGCGCGGTTCCGCTGCAGGGCATCTACTCGGCCTCGAAGCACGCGGTCGCCGGCTACACCGATGCGCTGCGGATGGA
Organism: Acidobacteriota bacterium; assembly: GCA_013362195.1. Taxonomy (GTDB): domain Bacteria; phylum Acidobacteriota; class Vicinamibacteria; order Vicinamibacterales; family 2-12-FULL-66-21; genus QHWT01. Next base: position 1,855 of record JABFWM010000616.1, on the reverse strand, counting down.
GCTCGAGCACGACGGCCTGCCGATCTCGGTGACGCTCGTCAAACCCTCCGCGATCAACACGCCGTTCCCCGAGCACGCCCGCAATTACATGGAAGACGGCGTGCCGGCATTGCCGCCGCCGGTGTACGCGCCGGAAGTCGTCGCCCAGGCGATCCTGAAATGCGCCGAAAAGCCCGTCCGCGACGTCGTCGTCGGCGGCATGGGCAAGGCGCAGATCGTGATGGGACGCGTCGCGCCGCGGCTGACCGACCGCTACATGGAACGCGCGATGTTCAAGCAGCAGAAGACGCACGATCGCACGCAGCCGCGCGCGGGCAGCCTCGAGCATCCGCAGCGTGACGGGCGCGCGCACGGACTGCATCGCGGACGCGTGCTGCAGTCGAGCGCCTACACGACCGCTGCGCTGTCGGACGTGACGAAGATCGTCTCGTTCGCGGCCGCTGGCCTCGCGCTCGCGGCCGGCATGCGTCGCTGGCGTGGGGCGGCCTGAAGCCCCCGACCGGTGAATCGCGCCCGCGCTACGCGGGAGGAAGTTCGACGGAGTAGAGCACGTCGCCGGCGACGTTGTACAGCCGCGCCGTCAGCGCTTTCGTCCGGGCGTCCACGCGCAGCGTGCCGAAGAACTGATACCCATCGCTCGGCGGGCGGTTGGCCTTCATGCCGGCCGGAATGCCGGTGAACTTCACTTCGGGGCCGAACGTCGCGTCGAGCGTTCCGGGCCCGAACGTGCCCGCGTTCAGCGGACCCGCGACGAACTCCCAGAACGGATCGAACCCGGTGAACTTCGCGCGCGACGGGTCGTAGTGGTGCGCGGCGCAGTAGTGCACGTCGGCGGTGATCCACACGACGTTCTTGACGCGGCGGCGCTGCAGATCGCGCACGAGGTCGGCGATTTCGATCTCGCGGCCGAGCGGCGCGCCGGGATCGCCGTTCGCCACCGCCTCGTAATCGGTCTGCCCGTCGCGCACGATCAGGCCGAGCGGCAGATCCGCGGCCACGATCTTCCAGGTCGCGCGGCTGTTCGCGAGGCCGTCCTTCAGCCACTGCAGCTGCGCGGGCCCCAGGATCGCCGACGCGGGATCCAGCGACGGCTGGCGATTCGGACTGTTCGCGCCCTTGTGCGTCCGCATGTCGAGCGCGAAGACGTCGGCGAGCGGGCCCATCGGAATCGACCGATAGATGCGTTCGGGATCGTCGCCGACGATCGGCAGCGGGTTGTACTCGACGAAGGCCTGGCGCGCGCGCGCCGCGAGCAGCGCGACCGATTTCACCTCGTACCGCGCGTCGGCGTCCTGGCGGCGCTCCCAGAACCAGTTGTCGCGCACTTCGTGGTCGTCCCACATCACGATCTGCGGCACCTCGGCGAGAAAGCGCCGCATGTTGGCGTCGCCAAGGTTGTACTGGTAGCAGCCGCGGAAGTCGTCGACGGTTTGCGCGACCTTCGACTTTGCCGGCGTCACCACGTTCTTCCACAGAGTGCCGTCGTCCAGCGTCACCTGCGCCTCGAGCGGCTGGTCGGCGTAGATGGTGTCGCCGGCGTTGATGAACACGTCCGGCTCGGTGCGCCGCATCGTCTCGTAGAGGCGAAGGCCGCCCCACTCCGGGTTGATCCCCCAGCCCTGGCCGACGGTATCGGCTGACCACGCGATCGTGACGTCGCGCGGCGTGTCCGGCGGCGTGCCGAAGCGTCCGCCGACTGGTTCGCTCCACGTCTGGAGATCGCCCAGGTCCTGGAAGAGGACGCGATAGAAGACGCGTTGGCCGGCGGGCAGGCCGGTCAGCACCGTACGGCCGGTGAAGTCGGACGATTCGATGAGCGCGGGACCTCGCACGCGGCGCGCATTCGCGAACTTCT
>JABFWM010000659.1 GCA_013362195.1 Acidobacteriota bacterium | reverse complement strand
TCGGCGCGAACTCCGTCGACTACGTCTACCAGCTTCCCGCCTACCCGGAACGCGACGGTCACAACGCGAAGATGCGCATCAGCAGCCACTCGCTCTCTTGTGGAGGGCAGGTGGCAACCGCGCTGTGCACGTGCACGGCGATGGGGCTGAAGACGAAGTATATCGGCGCGACCGGCACCGACGACAACGGGCGCCGCCTGCGGGACGAGCTGGCGCGGCGCGACGTCGACATGACCGACGCGGTCATCCGCGACGTCACCAACCAGTTCGCCGTCATCATGGTCGACGAACAGGCGGGCGAGCGCATCGTCCTCTGGGATCGCCACGAAGGCCTGACCCTGCGTCCGCGCGAGCTGCCGCCCGAGATCCTGACCGCCGCCCGCGTCGTCCACGTGGACGATGTGGATCAGGACGCGGCGATCCGCGCCGCGCTGATCGCCCGCGCCGCCGGCGTCGTGGTCACGAGCGACATCGATCGGATCACGCCGCGCACCGAGGAGCTGGTCGCGGCGGTGACGATGCCGATGTTCGCGGAGCACGTGCCGAAGGCGCTGACGGGGGAGGTCGACTTCGAGCGCGCGCTGCGGAAGCTGCGCCGGCTGAACGCCGGCCGCATGTGCGTGACGCTCGGCCCGCGCGGCGCGATCATGCTCGACGGCGACCGCCTCTATCAGGAGCCGGCCTTCGTGATCGACGCCGTCGATACGACCGGCGCCGGCGACGTTTTCCGCGGCGCTCTGATCGTCGCGATGCTCCGCGGCGACGGGGCGCAGGAGATGCTGCGCTTCGCCAACGCCGCCGCCGGCGTCAGCTGCACGCGCCTCGGCGCCATCAACGGCGTCCCCACACGCGAAGAGGCGACGCGCCTGATGCAGCAAGCGGCGGTTCGAGGGTAACAGGCAGCCACTCCTCTCAGTTGCGGCGGCCGTGCACTGACGGACACGCAGAGCACGGACCCGCCACCCTCTACTAAAGAGCCGTCCTCCGCGAGCTCTCCGAGCTCTCCGTGTACGTCAGCTCACAGGCCTCGCCATTCACCCGAACGTCGCTGGAAGCGTGGGGTGGCTGAGCCCCGAGCGTGGGGCGGCTGTCGCCCCGACGTCACCGCCCCGGCGGGGCGACCACAGGGACGCGCGGATCGGGCTCGGGCCACCGCGCGCGGAAGCCCGCGTAGCGCGGGTCGTCGCTCGCGGCCATGCTGCGGCGGGTGCCTGCGAGGACGTTGAGATAGTACGCGTCGTAGCCGTGCGCGGCGACGAAGGGGTGATAGCCGTCGCGCACGAGCACCAGATCGCCGCTGCGCACCGTCACCGCCTGATCGCCGCGATCGTTCGGCCCGTACAAGCGCTGAATCCCATACGCGTCGCGGTCCTTGAAGCGGTAGTAGTAGACCTCTTCGAGGTCCACCTCCGCCGGCGGATTGTCCTTGTCGTGCTTGTGGGGCGGATAGCTGGACCAGTTGCCGCTCGGCGTGTAGACCTCGCAAATCATCAGCCGCTGCGCCTGGAACGACGGCGGGATGACGTCGACGATCTGACGCGTGGCATTGCCGCCGCCGCGGATCTCGAAGCCGCAGTCCTGAGGCGGAATCACGCGGGCGGGCAGCGATTGCGTGGCTGGCGCGCGGCAGTCCGCGATCACCGTGCGCTCGATGGCCTCGACCGTGAATGCCGTCTTGCGCGGCAGATACACGGCGTGGGGATAGGCGCTGAACACGTCCGCACGCGGGCCGATCTCGGCCTCGACGCCGTCCCACGACACGCGGCAGCGTCCTTCGAGCAGGACAAGACACAGCTCCGCAGCGTCCGTGCGGTCTCGCCACGAATCCCTTGCCGCGATCTGCCGCACCGAGAACTGCACGTAGCGCCAGCCGGCCTGGCGCGGCGTGACGCCGACGAGCACACGCGATTCGCGCGGTCCTGCGGAGCGGGATTGAATCTTGACCTTCCGCGCCATGGATGGCTCCTGTGATTAGTTCGTGATCGAATCGACGGCGACGGGCTGCCCCGTCTTGCAGGCCCTGGTTGCGGCGAGCGCCACCCGCAGCGCCTCGACGCCGTCGCGAATCGTGATCGGCGGCTCGCGCCCGGCGAGGACGTTCTGCGCGAAGTTCTGCAGCTGCAGCGTGTAGGCGCGCTCGAACCGCTCCATGAAATACGGGACGGTATCGTGCGCCACCTGGTTTTTCGTCATCGTCAGCACCGGCGTCTCGCGCAGGTAGCCGATGCGCACCGTGCCCTCGGTGCCGAGCAGCTCCGTCGTGATGTCGTAGCCGTAGATGCCGTTGCGCGTCAGATCGACGACGCCGAGGCGGCCGTCGGCGAACGTCAGCGTCGTAATCGCATTGTCGATGTCGCCGACCGACGCCATCTCGGGATAGGCGAGCACGCCGCCGACCGCTGACACGGTCTTCACGTCGCCCATGAACCAGCGCGCGAGATCGAAATCGTGGATCCCCATGTCGACGAGAATGCCGCCGCTGCTCGCCGGGTTCGCGTACTCGAGGCTGGGCCGGTACGGATCGCGCGACGTCGACTTGAAGACGACCGGCCGCCCGATCCGTCCGGCATCGACCTGCTGCTTGCCGGCCGCGTAGCCCGGATCGAAGCGCCGCATGAATCCCATCTGAAAGAACGCGCCGCTCGACTGCACCGCCGCCGCCATCGCGCGGCACTCTTCGAGCGACAGGGCCAGCGGCTTCTCACAGAACGTCGGCTTGCGCGCCTGCATGGCGGCAATGACCACGTCCCTGTGCGTGTGGGTGGGGCTGACGATGACGGCCGCGTCGACGTCGCGGTCGGCCAGCAGCTCCTCGGGGTGCCGGTATGATGCCGGGACCTCGAACTCCGCGGCGACGCGCGCCGCGAGATCCGCATCCGTATCGGCCACGGCCGTCAACGTCGTTTCCCCGATCCGCGACGAAAGATCGCGCGCGTACACGCGCCCGAGCCGCCCCAGCCCGATCAATCCGACCTTCAGCTTCATTTCCTGTCGCTCTCCCTGGCGGCGTTGTCCTTGGTGATGAGGCCGATGCGCACGCCGATGTCCGCGGGGACCGGTTCCCCCTTCATGGCCTTCACCGCCGCCTCGATCGCGGCGCGTCCCATCTCGTCGGGATACTGCGCGACCGTTGCGGCCATCCGGCCGTCGGTAATCGCCTTCCTCGCATCGTCTATGGCGTCGAACCCGAGCACGCGGATCTGGCCGGACTTGTTCGCGGCTGCGATCGCCTCAATCGCGCCGAGCCCCATGATGTCGTTGCACGCGAACACCGTGTCGACGTCCGGATGCGCCTGCAGGATGTTCTGGAAGACGTTGAAGCCCTGGTCGCGTTCCCAGTTCGCCGGCTGCGATGCGACAATCGTCACGCCGGGCGCGCCTTTGATCGCATCTCTGAAGCCGCGCACGCGCGAGTCGCCCGTCTCGTGCCCGGGAATCCCCTCGAGCACGGCGACCCTGGCCTTGCCGTTCGACACCTTCACGAGGTAGCCGCCGATGATCTGTCCGCCCTTGTAGTTGTCCGAACCGACGAAGCTCGCCGTCTTGACCCCGGCATCCGCCGCGGCCTTCTGATCGAGCCGCGTGTCGACGATGACGACGGGAATGTTGGCCTGGTTCGCCTTGCCGACGACGGGAACGACCTCGCGCGAGCCCGACGGCGTGAGCGCGAGCGCACCGACATGCGCCTGGATCAGGTTCTCGACGATCTGCATCTGCCGCTCGACGTCCGTCTCGCGCTCGGCGGCCTGCACGACGAGATCGACGTTCAGATCCTTGGCCGCCTGTTCGGCGCCGCGCTGCATGTCGATGAAGAACGGGTTGTTCAGCGTCTTCATGACCAGCGCGACGCGCGGCTTGCCGCCACCGGTCCCGCGCGCCGCCTCGCGATTGCACGCGCCGGCAATCGCGATCACCGCGCAGAGCGTCAGACAGGACATCACACGTTGACGTTTGTCCACCAGTGTCCTCCGTAACACGTATGCGGGTCTTGAGGTTAGACCGGCCTCGTTAGCCGGGTCTGAAGACCCGGCTAACAGGGTTCATGTCTTCCTCGATTTCAGCATCGTATCGATCAGGACCGCGACGACGATGACGAGACCGATGACGATCTGCTGAACGAACGACGAGACGCCCAGCAGGTTCAGGCCATTGCGCAGCACGCCCATGATCAGCGCGCCGATGATCGTGCCGCCCAGGCCACCCTCGCCGCCCATCAGGCTCGTCCCGCCAATGACCGTCGCGGCAATCGCATCGAGCTCGTACATGATGCCCGCAATCGGCTGCGCCGAGTTCAACCGCGCGGTCAGCAGCACGGCGGCCACCGCGCTTGCCAGTCCCGACACGCCGTAGACGAGCGTTTTGTGCAGCCGGACGTTGACGCCCGAGAGCCGCGTCGCTTCTTCGTTGCCGCCCATCGAATAGACGTAGCGGCCGAACCGCGTGGCGGAGAGCACGAAGTGCGCGAGCAGATAGACGCCAACGGTGACGAACACCGGCGCGGGAATGGCGGCGAGCTTCGCGGTCGCGACGCTGCGGAAGGCGGGATCGAAGCCCGAGACCGGCCGCCCTTCGGTGAAGAGCAGCGCGCAGCCGCGCGCGATGCTCATCATGCCGAGCGTCGCGATGAAGGGGGGCAGCCGTCCCCAGGTGATGGCGACGCCGTTCAGCAGCCCGAAGCCGACGCCGACGCCCAGCGACGCCGCGAGCGCGACCGCGATCGGCATGCTGCGATGGAGCGCGGCGGCGAGGACCACCCCGGCCACCGCGACGAGCGATCCCACCGACAGGTCGATGCCGCCCGAGACGATCACGAAGGTCATCCCGGCGGCAATGACCGCATTGATCGCCGTCTGCTCGAGCACGTTGAGCAGGTTCGCGACGGTGAGGAAGTGCGGCGTCAGCGCCCAGAGCAGCACGCAGAGGCCGAACAGCCCGGCGAGCGTCCCCAGGCGGCGCCCGGACGCCAGCGCGCCGCGCATCAGGACGCCAGCCCCAGCGCCGCATGCAGCACGCGTTCCTGCGTCGCCTCGCGTGCATCGAGCACCGCCTGCAGCCGCCCCTGGTGCATGACGAGGATGCGGTCGCTCATTCCCAGCACTTCGGGCAGCTCCGACGAGATCATCAGGATGCCCGCGCCCCGGCCGGCGAGCCGATCGAGGAGCTGGTAAATCTCCATCTTGGCGGCGACGTCGATGCCGCGCGTCGGCTCGTCGACGATCAGCACGTCGGCGCCGGCGGCGAGCCACTTGCCGAGTACGACCTTCTGCTGGTTGCCGCCGCTCAGCGTCAGCACGCGCGCGGACGGTCCCGCCGTTTTGATCCGCAGCTCGTCGATCCAGCGGCGCGCGAGCGATCGCTCCCGCGCGCGATCGATCACGCCGCCGCGGCAGAGGCGCCGCAGCTGCGGCAGCGCGAGGTTGGCCGCGACGCTCTGTCCCGGGACGAACCCGTGCCGCTTGCGGTCCTCGGGCACCAGGCCGATCCCGGCACGGATGGCGTCGGACGGCGCGCGCAGCCGCAGCGGACGGCCCTCCAGCCGCACGCAGCCGCCGTCCGGCTGATCGGCGCCGAAGATCGCGCGGGCGAGCTCGGTGCGGCCGGCGCCGAGCAGCCCGGCGACGCCGAGGATCTCGCCACGATGCAGCGTGAAGCTCACGTCGTGGAGCTTCGGCGGCCGCGACAGCCGTTCGATCTGCAGGATCGGCACGCCGCGCGTCCGCGTCGGCGGCGGAAAGTGATGCGCGATGTCGCGGTTGGCCATCAGCCGCACCAGTTCGGGAATCGGGCAGGGCAGCGCGCGGGTCGCGACCGTGCGGCCGTCCCGCATGACGGTGGCGCGGCGGCCGACCCGCGCGAGCTCCTCCATCCGGTGCGAGATGTAGATAACCGCGACGCCGCGCGCGGTGAGGCGGGCGATTGCGGCGAACAGCTCGTCGATCTCCGATTCGGTCAGCGCGGAGGTCGGCTCGTCCATGATCAGGATGCGGGCATCGATCGACAGCGCCTTCGCGACTTCGACCATCTGCTGCTCGGCGACGCTGAGATCGCCGACGCGCGCGGCCGGATCGATGCGCGTGCCCAGCCCACGGAGCAGCGCGCCCGCTCCGGCGAGCAGCGTGCGCCGGTTGATGACGCCGGCGCCATGGAGCGGCTCCCGGCCGAGGAAGATGTTGGCGGCGGCGGACAGGTGCGGGACGAGGTTGAATTCCTGGTAGATCGTGCTGATGCCGAGCGCCTGCGCGTCGCGCGGCGACTGCAGCGCCACCGCGCGTCCGTCGATCAGGATCTCTCCGGCATCGCGCCCGCACGCGCCGCTCAGGATCTTCATGAGCGTCGATTTGCCGGCGCCGTTCTCGCCGAGCAGCACGTGCACTTCGCCGCGCTCCAGATCGAACGACACGTCGTCGAGGGCGCGGACGCCGGGAAACTGTTTCGAGATGCGCTGCATCTGCAGCAGCGGGACGGACGGAGACGGGGTGGCCATGTCCACGGGAGCGCGGTCAGTATAGTCCGCCTGCCGGCGCGGTTCGCCGGCCGGCGGCGGCGCGCGCGGCTTTGCGGCGTTCTCGCGCGATCTGTTAGCATGCGGCGCCGTGGCTGCCACCACTCGCCTCACCGTCGCTCAGGCCCTGGTCCGCTTCCTCGCCGCGCAGCACGTCTCGCGCGACGGACGCGACCATCCGTTCTTCGCCGGCGTGTTCGGGATCTTCGGCCACGGCAACGTGGCCGGCATCGGCGAGGCGCTGCTGCACCGGCCGGCGCCGCTGCGGTTCTA
>JABFWM010000485.1 GCA_013362195.1 Acidobacteriota bacterium | reverse complement strand
CGGATGCGCGCGACGTGCTGCACGCGCGAGCCTTCCATCCACTCGAGCTCGACCGGGTACGCCGCCCGCCGGACGGCGATGTACGCGTAGGCCGCCAGGAACAGCATCGCCAGCACGGCGACCAGCGATTCAGCGGCAAGGGCGCCTGCGTGCGCGACCGGCGGGAGACGGTGAGGCGTGCGGGACGAATCTGGCGCCACGGCGGAGTGCCACCGGCCGGATGAGCGCATCACGGCTCCTCGGAACGAAGCGGCACGGGCATGGTAGCCGCCGGGCCCCGCATTTTTCAATTGAAAAAAGGCGGCATGTGCGATTAATCTAATAGAAATCCCTGTCGAGAATGGCCAAGCGGAAACTGAGCCTGAGCCCGCGCCGCGGCCGGCCGAGGAAATTCACCGTCCCCTCGCGTCCGGTCACGCTGACCTTGCCCGATCACGTCATCGACGCGCTGCGGCGCGTCGACACCGATCTGGGCCGCGCGATCGTCCGCCTCGCCGAGACGGCCGTGGCCGCGCCGCCGCGCCGCGCCGCGGAGCTCTCCGCGTTCGGCGGCCGCGCCGTCATCGTCGTCACGCCGAGCCGCTCGCTCGAGCGCCAGACCGGGGCGGCGCTGCTGCACCTGCCCGACGGCCGCGCCATCATCTCGTTCGACCGCTCGATGACGGTCGCGCAGCTGGAATTGATGATTGCCGACGCGCTCGAGGCGGGGAACCTCGCGCCGGCGGACCGCGAGGTGTTTCAGGGCGTTGCCGAGATCCTGCGATCCGCGCGGCGCTCGAGCGATACCACGCTGTCGCAGCGGCAGATCATCGTCCTGGAGTCCCGTCGCCGTTCCCGTACCCGAAGGAGTGCATGATTGTGAAGATCCGGATGTGCGCAAGCGTCGCGGCCGCGGCCGCGCTTCTCGTCGTCGCCTGCGGCGGCAAAGATCAGTCTCCCACCACGCCGACGCCGGCCGCGGCGACGCTCTCCGCGCCGGCGCTCGACAGCCCGTCCGCGAACGAGCAGCTCGACACGCTTCGTCCCACGTTGACCGTCAGGAACGCCACCGCGGATCAGACCGGCACCCGGACCTACGAGTTCCAGATCTCCGACAGCGCGGGCTTTACGAACGCGACGACGTCGAACGTCACCGGCTTCGCGGCGGCGATTGGCAAGGCCGGTGTGCCCGAGGGGGCGAACGGCAAGACGAGCTGGACGCCCGACGCCGAACTGCAGCCGACGACGGTGTTCTACTGGCGCGCGCGCGCGGTGCAGGGCACGTCCACCGGCCCCTGGTCGGAGATGGGGAAGTTCAAGTCGCGCCTGGTTGGATTCCTCCGCGGCGGCGAACTGTACGATCCGCTGATCCACGGCGAAACGGTCGGGCAGGTCGTCGGGTCGGGAAGCTTCATCCCCGGCAAGGGACTGCAGTTGAACGACGGCCGGAGCTACGTGAAATACCTGCTGCCGCAAACGATCACCAGCGGCGAGTTCTCGATGGACGTGGAAGGGCTGAGGGCGAACGGTCCGGGGGACAAGGCGAAGGTGTTCGGGATGCAGGAAGGGCAGGGCGACTTCATCACGAACAAGTACCGCATCGACATTCAGTACCGCGGCGTGTCCGGTGTGCCGCCGAATGCGATCACCTTCCGCGCGCTGTATGGATCCGCGAGCGATCTCGGCGTCCGCTACGAGCCGGATACCGCGACCCGGTTCGCGTCGGTGGTTCCGCTCGATCCCGGCACGGTGTACAACTGGAAGGCGACGTGGGGGAGCGAGTTCCGCGTGACGGTCCGCGCGGGTGGCCTCGACGGGTCGATTGTCTACAACGTCGGCATGCCGACGCCGCGCGGCACGTACGCGCCGAACCCGCACTATGCCTACCTCGGTGCGCCGGTGGGCCGGAGCGGTGGCGAGGCGGCGTCCATTCCCGGAACGATTTACCGCAACGTGTGGCTTGGCAACCGGCCGCGTCCGGATTCGCTCGGCAGCGCGCTCCAGTAACGATCGCGCCGCGGCGGGTCTCAGGACCCGCCCCCCAACATCGTCGTAGGCCGGGTCTTCCGACCCGGCACCCAACCTGGTCGTAGGCCGGGTCTTTCGACCCGGCACCCAACGTCGGTCGTAGGCCGGGCCTTCAGACCCGGCACCCAGCGTCGGTCGTAGGCCGGGCCTTCAGACCCGGCACCTTCGGCTCACCGCGCGGGATCGGGCTCCTCGACCCCTTCCGCAATTTCTTCCTCGCGCGCGGGCGCCTGATCCTCGTCCTGCATTGCCCAGAACTCGCGATCGGCGCTGTCGATTTCGCTCAGCGCCTGCCCGCGCAGGATCTTGTCGGCCATCGTCAGCCCCTGGCCGATCGAATGATCCATGTTGTTGTACCAGAACCGTCCGCAGCGGCCGGCGAGCAGCAGGTTCCGGTAGACCCCGAGATCGCGAAGGTTGCGCGTCAGTTCTGTGAAGTAATTGAGCTTGTAGATCGGATACGTGAACGGCACGCGTTCGATGTGCACGCGCTCGATGTCCGGCGCCTGCGCGATCATCCCGGTGCGGACCAGATCCGCGACGATCGCGTGGGTCAAGGCCTCGGGCTGCTGCCAGCGCGCATCTTTGTGACGGCAGGTCACCTCGACGCACAGGCCGCTCTTGCCCGGCGGCACCGTCGAAGGCAGGAAGGCCTCGGGGGCGGTGACGCGCGAAAAAATCTCGTCGCCGCCGAAGTAGGTCCACTGATAGTTCAGGCGCGGCGGCCTGCCGATCTCGAAGTTGTAGAAGATGGTCGACAGGTACTCGAGATCGACGCCGGTCACGCCAAGCAGCGCGTTCAGCGTCGTCAGCGGCGCCGTCCAGACGACGTTATCGCCCGCGAAGCGCCCGGCGGCGGTGGACACCGCGGTGATCCGGCGGCCGTCGGTGTCGATTCGCGTGACCTCCCCATCGAGCACGATGCGCCCGTCCATGCTGCGGATGCCGTCGGCGAGCCTGTCCGCAAAGCGGCCGACACCGCGCGGCGGATACAGAAACATTGTCTCGACCGGCTTGGGCAGCAGCGTCGTCTTCAGCAGGCTCCAGAGCGAGTCGGCCCGGGCACGCGTGTCGATGACGGCGCGATTGACGCCGGCGCGCGCCCAGTCGCGATGCAGCTCGGAGGGGGAGTAGAACAGGAACTTGCGCGTATACGGCTCGAAGAAGATGTCGTAGAGCGTGCGTCCGTACTTGTTCACCACGTCCGCTTCGAACGATTCGCCGGGAAGACGCTCGCGGAACACCAGATCTTTCGCGCCCTTGATCATCAGCGCGACGGGCATCGCGAGCAGGATGCCCGGGCGCAGCGGCCATTCGTGGAAGCGGCCGAACATGCGCGCGCCGCTCCGGCGCGGAATCTCGATTGCCTCGTCCTGGAGGATATCGCGGATGAAGGCGGCGACGCGCGGGTTCTCGGTGTGAAACCGATGCGGGCCAACGTCGAAGTGGAAGTCGCCGTAATGGAACGTCCGGCCGAGGCCGCCGACGACCGGGTTGCGCTCGAGGACCGTGACGCGATAGCCGCGCTGCGCGAGCTGGTAGCCGATGGTGAGCCCGGCGACGCCGGCGCCGACGATAGTGACTGATGGCATGCGGTCCCGTCGTACGGACGAAACGTCAATTCTGGCACGTCAGTTACATCGCCACACAGGGGAAACGGACGCGCATCGACGCGCCGGTGCACCTGCCGCGACCGGGAAATCCCTGAGCAATTCCTCGCGCTTTCTCCAGCACCTCGATTGCCTGTATCCTCGTGGTTATTCAGAACTCGCACGAAGGAGTGTCCACACCTTCCCAGCCTGACTCGGCATCCGCGCGGCGCCCCTCCTCGGTCGTGCTGTTTTCGGGCGGCCGCGGCTCAGGCGCATTGACCCGCCAGCTCGTCGCGCGGCCGGGTGTGTCCCTGACGATCGCGATCAATGGCTACGACGATGGCGCGTCGACGGGAGAGGTGCGCCGCTTTCTCGGCGACAGCCTCGGCCCGTCAGATTTTCGCAAGAACGCGGCGCGGCTCGCGACCGAGCTGAAGACATGCCCGCCGGAGCTGCTGGCGATTGTCGAGTCGCGGCTTCCGGCCGACGTCACGTCGTCAGCCGCGGTCGAGCACCTGACCACGCTGATTGCCCGCCCGGGGGGCGACCCCCGGCTCGCGGACTGGATCACGGCCTTCCTCGACGAGTACAGCCGCGCCGCCGCGTCATTCGCGTTCGGCGACTGCAGCGTCGGCAACCTCGTGTTCGCCGGCGCCTATCTCCGTGCGGGCCGCGACTTCAACCGCGCCGTCGACGACTACTGCGCGCTGCTGGGCATTGCGCCGGGGCTGATCGAGAACGTGACCGACGGCCGCAACGCGCATCTCGTCGCCATCGATTCGGCGGGACGGCTGCTGCGGACGGAAGAAGCGATTGTGGACGCGCGCGCGCGCAACACGATCAACCGCATCTTCCTGATCGATCGGCCCCTGACGGATGACGAGGCGCGGCAGATCGAAGCGTCGGGCGTGGACGCCGCTGTCCGCGCGCTGCAGTCACGCCGTGCCGCGCTCGCGCTCAATTCACGGCTCGCCGGAAAGATTGCCGCCGCCGACGTGATCATCTACGCGCCCGGCACGCAGCATTCGAGCCTGTTTCCCTCGTACCTGACGCCAGGGCTGGCGGATGCGATTGCCGCGAATCTTCGCGCGATCAAACTGCTCGTCACCAACATCCAGACCGATGCGGAGATCACCGGCAGCACGGCAGTGGACCTGATCGATCGCGCGCTGCACTACCTGAATGCGCCGCAGGAGCGGCGCTTCCCGACGCCGTGCCTCATCACGCATTTTCTCCTCAACGATCCGGCGCGGACCGGCGCGGCGGCGCCGTACGTGCCGCTCGGGCCCGTGGATCGCATCGAGGATCCGCGCCTGGTGCGGATCGCCAATTACGAGGACGGCGTCACCGGCCGCCACGACGCCACCCGGGTGCTCGAGCCGTTCTTCGACGGTTTGCAGGCGCGGGTGCGGCCCTACCGCATGGCGGTACTGCTCCACGACGCCAGCTCGCTCGACAAGGTCGCGCAGACGCTGCTCGAGATCGTGCGCGGCGGCATCGAGACGATTCCCCTGGAGATCACGGTGTTCTACGAGGGCACGGCGCCGCTGGACGTGCGGTTCGCGGCGCGCCTGCCCTTTGCGGTCCGGCAGATTGCCGACGCGCGCGCATTCGCCGACGCCATCCGCGCCGGCAGTTTCGACTACGTCGGCCTGTTCGAATCCTCAGGCATGTATCGCGGCGAAGATCTCGTCGCGCTCGCCTCGCACCTGACCGTCGGGCGACTCGACGCGGTGTGGGGCAGCCGGCGGCTGTCGGTCCGCGACATTCACGAATCGTACAGGCTCCGCTACCAGTCGAACGTCGTGCTCGGCGCGATCAGCTACATCGGCAGTCACCTCCTGAGCCTCGCGTACCTGCTGCTCTACGGCCGCTACATCTCCGACACGCTCTCGGCCGTCCGGGCCGTGCGGGCCGACGACGCGCTGGCGGCCGGCATCGAACTGACCCACAAGCGCGCCAACCAGTTCCTGCTGTCGCGGCTGCTGCGGCGCCGCGCGGAAGTGCTCGAGCTCCCGGTGCAGTTCTTCGCGATCTCTCCGGAAAAGGTGAAGCGCACGAGCCCGTTCGAGGGCGTGCAGTCGCTGGCGACGATCGTCGCGCGCCGGTTCTCGACGCCGGCGCCGGCGTCCGCCGTTCAGCCCGACGCCGCGCCCGAGCATCCACAGGATGCCGCCATGGCACCGTCGCGCAAGTAAGCCCTGATGTCGCGCCTCCTCGTCGTTCCCGCTGCAGGCCTCGGCACGCGTTTGCGGTCAACGCGGCCGAAGGCGCTCGTGCACGTCAACGGACGCCCGATGCTCGACCATCTGCTCGATCTGTACGCGCCGCACGTCGAGTACACCGTGGTCGTCGCCCATCCGTCGTTTGCGGGCGACGTGGAGGCGTGGGCGGACGAGGCCGGCTGCTGCGAAGTCGTCTGTCAGCCCTCGCCGACGGGGATGCTCGACGCGATCCTGCTCGCCGATTCGGCGGTGTCGCGGCTTCGCCCGGACTCGATCTGGATCACCTGGTGCGATCAGGTCGGCGTGCTGCCGGCGACGATCGAGCGTCTCGCGCTGGTGAGCGCCGCCGAGCCGCCGCCGGCGCTGGCGTTCCCGACGGTCCGACGCGCGCAGCCGTATATTCACTTCGGGCGCGATGCGGACGGCCGCATCACCCGCGTGCTGCACCGGCGCGAAGGCGACGAGATGCCCGGCGAAGGCGAAAGCGACATGGGGGTGTTTGCCATATCGCGTGAGGCGTTCGTCCGCGACCTTCACGAGTATGCGTCGATCGTGGAACCCGGCCGGGCGACCGGCGAACGGAACTTCCTGCCGTTCATCCCGTGGCTCGCGTCGCGCGCCGGCGTGCTGACCTTTCCGTGCACCGATCCGAGGGAAGCGATCGGGATCAACACGCCCGAGGAGCTTCGCGACGTGGAACAATGGCTGCGCCAGCGCAGCGGCCTGAACGTCCGCCCTGACACCCCTCGGCCGTAGGAGCGGCCTTCAGCCGAGACCCGCGAGCACCGCGTGATGCAAACGCTCTCGATCGTCATCCCTGCGTACAACGAGGAGCGGTTCATCGGCCGCCTCCTGGAGCAGATCAAGGCGGTGGACCTCGAGCCGCTCGGCCTGCAGCCCGACATCCTCGTCGTCGACGACTGTTCGAAGGATCGCACCGCGGAGATCGTCGCGGCGGT
>JABFWM010000165.1 GCA_013362195.1 Acidobacteriota bacterium | reverse complement strand
GGCATAGATGGGTGAATAGTAGAACGCGATCTGGCGCAGCCGCCGGTCGTCGTTGATCAACGTCCAGCTCGTGCCGCCATCGTCGGAGAGGAAGACGCCGCCGTCTTTGGCCTCGATGATCGCGTACACACGATTGGAATCAGCGCCCGATACGGACACGCCGACCTTGCCCCAGAGCGGCGCGGGGAGGCCGGAGTTCTTCGTCAGTTCCGTCCACGTGCTGCCGCCGTCCGTGCTCTTGAACAGTCCACTGCCGGGCCCGCCGCTCGACAGCGAATGCGGCGTGCGGAACACTTCCCACAACCCCGCATACAGCACGTCCGGGTTCCTCGGGCCGATCGTCAGATCGACCGCGCCCGTCCTGTCGTCGCGGAACAACACGCGATCCCACGTCTTGCCGCCGTCCCTGGATCGGAACACGCCGCGCTCCGGGTTCGGCGCGTAGGGATTCCCGAGCGCCGCGACGTAGACGAGATCGGGATTGGTCGGATGCACGCGAATGCGAGCGATCGCCATCGAGCGCTCGAGACCGACGTGCGACCACGTTTTGCCGCCGTCGGAAGTCTTGTACACCCCGTCGCCCTGGATGATGTTGCCGCGCAGCTCCGTTTCGCCCATGCCGACGTAGACGACGTCAGGGTTCGACGGCGCGACGGCGATCGCGCCGACCGATGACGTCTTGAAGGTCTTGTCGGATACCGCGCGCCACGTCTGGCCGCCGTCGGTGGTCTTCCACACTCCCCCGCCCGTCGCGCCGAAGTAGTACTCCAGCGGGCGCGAGGCGCTCCCGGCGACCGCCTGGGAGCGACCGCCGCGGATCGGTCCGATCGAGCGCCATCGCAGGCCTGCGAACAGCGACGTGTCCATCGCCGCGGCGGTGGCCGCGGCTTGCGCAAACACACCATGCCCGGCTGGCGTGAACGGGATCGCGAGAAACAGAACAAGTGTCACCGAGAGGAGTCGCGGTTTCAGGCTGAGCATGCCCGTGATCCTAATGCCCGGTTCCAAAACGGAGCAAGATGATGCGGGAGCGAGCCCAAGTACGTAGCCGCCCACACAGAAGAGGGCGCTCGCGGTGCGTTACAGTCGAGGTGGATGGCCGTTTTTGGTGGGCATGCCCCGTGCTGTAACAGCGGCAGGAGGGAGCGATGCTCTTTACGATTGCGGTGATTCTGCTCGTCCTGTGGCTGCTCGGGCTCGTGAGCGGCTACACGCTGGGCAACTTCATCTACGTGCTGCTGGTGATCGCGCTCGTGCTTTTTGTCGTCGGCCTCGTAAGCGGACGACGCACTGTCTGACGGCGAGTCACCGGTTCACGGGTTCACGGTCACCGGTTCCGCGCGGGCCGTGGACCGTGAACCGAACCGTCGCGCGGTCTCCCTGCCTCTTGCGCTCGGCTAGGGCGTACCGCAGAGAGGGCGGCAGTGTGTTTTCATCCGCCCGCGGATTCAAAGAGCGCGGGTCCCAGCACCATCCTTATTGATTGCGCCGTCGACCTCGGCAACGCTCTCGACGTCGCCCCACCTGCTTCTTCCGATTGCGCGCGACACTTCGTCATTCGCGCTCATCGCGCGTAGTTCGCGCGCTCAGACCCGCAATCTGATCGGCCAAGTTCTTGGCCGCCGGCCAACGTGTTGGCTGACATTCGACCCTCAGCCGCCCTCACGGATTGCCACAACTGATTGAAAACAAGAAACTTAGTACTGCCATCTGGCTGGGCACGGCCGTTGCTTTTTTAAATGGGCAGGAGTTCCCCGATGCGAAGGGCCTTCACTGCGACGGCTGCCCGCGGGATTCACACTTTCGGCAGGGGCGTTACGGCAGGATTCGCCCCACAGGGGCGTCATTTGCTCTGTGAGCACTGCGAACACACGCTCGAGTGCGTCGATCAGAGCCGTCGCAGCGGGACATGGCTGGGCTCGTTCATGTGTCCGAACTGCCGCAGCGAATACTTCTACGCGTATCGCTGGCAGCGGCTCGTGAAAAAAATGTAGCGCGTGTCAGGCGGCAGACAGTAGACAGCAGGAACGCCGGGCGTGCGATTCCGGTCACCTCCGGGCCGGAACCGCCCTCCTAACAGCTCGCAGCGCTGGCCTGGTGGGATCTCACCTCCTGCTGTCTACTGACTGCCGTCTGGTGTTTGCGGCCCGCCTTCCGATCCACGTCATACGCCGGGCCGGATTCCCCCGCCGGGACATCTTCACCATATCCGCGCCACAACGAATCCCGTCCACAACGCCACGAGGCCGATGACCGCCTGGCCGGCCGTGTTCGCGAACGCGCTCGCGGCCTCCCCGTCACGCAGCAACTGAAACGTGTCGTAGGTGAAGGACGAGAACGTCGTGAACCCGCCGAGCACGCCAATCAGCAGGAACGCGCGCGCCTGCGGGCCGAGCGCGACACGCTGCTCGCCGAGGCCGATCAGGATGCCGAACAGCAGGCAGCCGACCATGTTGACGGTGAACGTGCCGAAGGGAAAGGCGGGACCGGTGAAGCGCTGGACGAGCCCTGCGAGGCCGTAGCGCGCCACCGCGCCAATCGAGCCTCCCAGGGCAATCAACACGAGGTGCATGCGGCGGACGATATCATCCGCGCGCCTCCGCTGCCGCCGCTACTCGTTGACGGCGCGCGGCAGATCGGTCGACGAGGTCTCGACGCGCTCGACTTCGATCGTGCAATCCTTGACCAGGGCGACGAGCGCGCCAATGGCGGCGAGCGTCGGCGCGATGAGCGTGCCGACGACGCCGGCGGTCAGCGGAAATTCGGCAATCGTGCGCGTGCCTTGGCGGATCCGGACGCGCCGCACGTTGCCTTCAGCTGCCTCAGTTTCTGAAAGGCGTTGGTGCTCTCCGCCTTGAACGATTCCCAGCAGGTTCGTTCGGTCATCAGCACGCTCCTTCGAGGGGTACTTAGAACGATATACGTAGATGGGCCCCGGGAAGTTGACGCGACCGCCGCGTCGCCGCTGACGCCGCCGCGCGCATGCCAGTAAGATGTCGTGGTGTCTCCCCTGTCCAGGGCCGGCGCAGTGCTGGCCATCCTCCTCGGTCGCTTGTCTTCTCCGGCCCTGACGTTCGCGCAGAACGGAACCGGGGCACCGCCCGTGATGACCCGCGACGCGGACGGCCAGGTCACGGTCCGCGCGGTTCGCGTCGATACGCCGCCGCGCATCGACGGCGTGCTCGACGATCCGCTGTATCAGACGCTCGCGCCGATCACCGGCTTCGTCCAGCAGGATCCGAACGAAGGGCAGCCTGCAACCGAGCCGACCTTCGTCTGGATCATGTTCGACGCGCACAACATCTACATCGGCGCGCGCTGCCGCGACAGCCACCCCTCGCGGATCGTCGCCAACGACATGCGGCGCGACGGGCGGAACGTGAGCCAGAACGACAACCTGAGCATCATTTTCGACACGTTTCACGACCGGCGGAACGGCTACGAATTCCTGATCAATGCCATCGGCGGCGCGTGGGACACGCAGGTGACCGACGAACGCGATTCGAACCGCGACTGGAACACGGTGTGGATCCCGCGCAGCCGGCGCGACGAGCAGGGCTGGACCGTCGAGATGGCGATCCCGTTCCGATCGCTGCGCTATCGCGGCAGCGGCCCGCAAGTCTGGGGGATCAACATTCGCCGCAACGTGCGATGGAAGAACGAGCTGTCGTATTTGAGCCCGGTCCCGCGGCTGTACGGCGCGCGCGGCATCCTGCGGCTCTCGCAGGCAGCGACGCTCATCGGCCTCGAGGCGCCGTCCGCGCTGCTGAACCTCGAGGTGAAGCCGTACGCGGTGGCGAACCTCAAGAGCGACCGCGCCGCGGTGCCGCCCGTCAACAATCACGTGGCGAAGAACGCCGGGTTCGACGCGAAGTATGCGGTGACCCCCAGCCTGACGGCTGACTTCACGCTGCGCACCGACTTCGCGCAGGTGGAAGACGACGATCAGCAGGTGAACCTGACGCGGTTCAACCTGCTCTTCCCGGAGAAGCGCGACTTCTTTCTGGAGGGCCAGGGAACGTTCGCGTTTGGCGGCGTCACCACCACGCCGCCGACCGGCGGAACGACCGCGCCGCCGGTGAACACGCCGGTCCTGTTTTTCAGCCGCCGCATCGGCTTGAGCGGCAGCCGCGAAGTCCCGATCGATGCGGGCGCGCGGCTCACCGGCAAAGCGGGCCGCTACAGCATCGGACTGCTCGACATCGAGACCGACGACAACGCGGCCGTTCGCGAGCCGCG
Source organism: Acidobacteriota bacterium (assembly GCA_013362195.1). Taxonomy (GTDB): domain Bacteria; phylum Acidobacteriota; class Vicinamibacteria; order Vicinamibacterales; family 2-12-FULL-66-21; genus QHWT01. The sequence goes on along the minus strand of JABFWM010000165.1, from coordinate 2,561 downwards.
CACCAACTTTGCGGTCGTGCGGCTCAAGCGCGACATCCTGCGCCGCAGCTACGTGGGCGCCATCGCGACCCGGCGGGCGCCAGCGGCCGTCGGCCCCGCCGTCGCCGGGAACGAGGTGTACGGCCTCGACGCCAACATCTCGCCGCTGACGAACCTGAATCTCGTCGGCTACTTCGCGCGCACGCGGACGCCGACGCTGCGCGGAGACGATCGCAGCTATCGCGCGCGATTCGACTACGACGCCGATCTCGTCGGGCTCCAGGTCGAGCGCCTGGCGGTCGGCCGCCATTTCAATCCCGAGATCGGGTTCATGCGGCGAACGGACTTCACCGAAAATCTGGTCCAGCTCCGTCTGAGCCGGCGGCCGCACGCGTTCGCGGGCATCCGCAAGCTGAATTTCGAAGGCGCATTCGACTACCTGGAGAACGGGCGCGGCAGGCTGGAGAACCGTCAGGCGCGGGCCGGCGTCCGCACCGACATGCACAACGGCGACGCGTGGGGCGTCAGCTACAGCGACGATTACGAGTTCCTTCCGGTGCCGCTCGTCCTCGGCGGTCTTCGCGTGCCGACCGGCACCTATTCGGCGCCGACGCTGCGCGCGAACTACACGCTCGGCACGCAGCGCAAGGCGTCGGGCGACATGAGCGTCGCGCGTGGAGGCTTCTACGGCGGCACCCGCACCGACGTCGGGTATCGCGGCCGCGCCGAACTGACGATGCGCCTGTCGATCGAGCCCGGCATCTCCGTCACGCGCGCGTCGACGCCGTGGGGCGATCTGACCGCGACGCTCCTCACCGCGCGCACGACCTTCTCCTTCACGCCCCGCATGTTGACGGCGGCCCTGGTGCAGTTCAACTCCACCACCCACCTGTTCACGACCAACGTGCGCTATCGCTGGGAGTACCGTCCCGGCAGCGAGCTGTTCGTCGTCTACAGCGACGGGCGCGATACGCTGTCGGCGGGTGCGCCGCTGCTGCTCAATCGCGGCCTCACGCTCAAGCTCACGCGGCTGTTCCGCCTGTGACGCCGGCCAGGCCGCGCGAGGCGCGCCCGCGGCCGTGCTATCGTTACGCTCGTGAGCGAAAGGAGCTTTCATGCTGCACAGGCATCGCCTGGTGCTGACGACGGCGTTTGCGTCGCTTCTGCTGGCAGGACCAGTGGCTGCTGAGGAATTGAAAGTCGGCGACAAGGCGCCGGACTTCTCGCTGCCCGGCAGCGACGGAAAAACGTATGCCCTCGCGGATCTCAAAGGTCAGACGGTGGTGCTGGCCTGGTTTCCGAAGGCCTTCACCGGCGGTTGAACGGCCGAATGCAACTCGCTCCGTGCGAGCGGGGACACGATCCGCAACTTCGACGTGACGTACTTCATGGTCAGCGTCGATACGCCCGCCGACAACAAGGCGTTTGCGGAGAAAGAGCGCGCCGATTTTCCGATTCTGAGCGATCCGGAGAGGAAGGCGGCCGAGGCGTACGGCGTCCTGAGAGAACCGAGCGCCGCGCAGCCCGACGCGCCGCGTCTCGCGCAGCGCTGGACGTTTTACATCGGTCCGGACGGCAAGATCCTTTACATCGACAAGCAGGTGAAACCGCAGACGGCCGGTGAGGCCGTCGCGGCGAAGTTGAAGGAGCTCGGCGTCAAAGAGAAGCACGGAAAATAAGCGCGGGACGCCGCCGCGCGCGCGTCCGCGTACAGGACAACGGCCGGTCGACGCTCGCGCGCGACCGGCCGTCGTGTGTACCGCGATCGGCGCCGCCGTTACGGCTTCGTTGATTTTTCGGCGCGGACGTCAACGAGGCGCGCCGGCTGCGACGCATAGTTCTGAATCTCGAACGCCTTCGACGTCTTGTTGTAGGCCACCTCTTTGGCGGCCGCGACCTTCCCTTCCCCCTTGCCGTCGGCGTCAATGCGAACCTCGAGCAGCGAAAACTCGGACGGTTCGGGCCACTCGGCGGCCGGCTTTCCGAGCGCCAGCACGTGATCGCTGGCGAACACCACGGTCCGTCCCTTGGGCGTCGACACTTCACGCGCGAACAGCAGGTTCACCGGATGGCGCAGACGCACCCGCGCGCCCGCACCCTGTACGCCCGGATGCAGCAGCACGCCGGTGCGGCGCCGGATCCCCTGCAGGCCGGTCAGGAGCCCGTCGGGGCCGCTCTTCGTAAACGATGCTGCGAGATCGTCGCGCTCCTTGTCGGTGGACCAGCGCTCGATCAGGATGTCGATGGGTGCGGGGCCGCCAGGATCACCTTCGAACGGCGCCCTCCCGACGAAATGCGCAATGGCTGCCGCTTTGGTGACCGGCGGCCGCGCGCCCGTCTGTCCGATATTCTGTGCATGCGGCGCGGCCACGCAGATGACGGCGGCGCAGGCCGTGGCCACGAGCGTGGCAAGGCTCAGAGCTTTCATGTCACTCACCTGTGGATGGTAGGGGCTTGGACGGTCCGGCACGCAAATGTCCGCCGGAGCGCACGCGCCCCGGCGGACCCGAATCGTGCCGCCGGTCCGCCCCCGCGGGGCGAACCGGCGATCATCACTATCGCACGATTGGCGTCACCATGTC
>JABFWM010000369.1 GCA_013362195.1 Acidobacteriota bacterium | reverse complement strand
ACGTGTACGAGCGCTACCGCCGGCCGATCTTCGTCGGCGAGACGAGCCACGTCGGCTCCGGCCGCGCGGAATGGCTGCGGGAAATGACCGACGAACTGTGCCTGGCGATCGACGCGGGCGTGCCGGTGGAAGGCGTCTGCCTCTATCCGATCATCGATCGGTTCGAGTGGGACAATCCCTCACACTGGCACAACAGCGGGCTGTGGGACTTCGCGCGCAACGATCGCGGCGAGTTCGTGCGCGTGTTGAACAACGAGTACGCGGCGGAACTCTGGCACAGTCAGTTCAAGCTGGCGCAGAAAGGCTACGGCACGCCGCCGCCGTTCGCCATCGAGAGCCTCGAGTCGAAGGCGTGAGCAGGAGATCGGATTTCCTGCTCTCCTGGACTGCCGTTCACGCGGTTTGCGCGATCGCGCGGGGACGGCGGGCGCCGATGAGCGTCTTGTACAGCGTCAGCGACTGCGCCACGACCTGATCCATGTTGTAGTACTTGTAGGTCGCCAGCCGCCCGCAGAAGTGCACGCCGGGCGTGCGTTCCGCCAGCGCCTGATACTCACGGTAGATGGCCGCGTTCTCGGGCCGCGGCACCGGGTAATACGGATCGCCGTCGCCGCGCGGATATTCGTAGACGACCGTCGTCTTCGCGTGCTCCTGCCCGGTCAGGTACTTGAACTCCGTGCACCGGGTGTACGGATTCTCGTTCGGGTAGTTGACCACCGGCGCGTCCTGGAACACCGGACGTTCGTAGGTCTCGAACCTGAATTCCAGCGATCGATACGGCAGCTTGCCGAAGCGGAAGTCGAAGTACTCGTCGACCGGCCCGGTGTAGATCATCTCGCCGAACGGGATCACCTGCTCGATCTCCCGATAATCCGTGTTCAGCATGATCTTGATGTTCGGATGGGTCAGCATGCGCTCGAACATCCGGCTGTAGCCGTGCAGCGGCATCGCCTGGTAGGTGTCCGAGAAGTAGCGATCGTCGCGGTTTGTCCGCACCGGCACCCGCGCGGTGACCGAGGCATCGAGCTCCGACGGATCCAGGTCCCACTGTTTGCGGGTGTAGTTGCGGAAGAATTTCTCGTACAGCTCGCGCCCGACCTTGCTGACGATCACGTCCTCGGAGGTGCGGATCTGCGATCGCGGCTCGGCGACGGACTGGAAGAACTCGTCGAGCTGAAACGACGTGAGGTTCAGCCCGTACAGCAGGTTGATCGTATCGAGGTTGATGGGGATCGGCAGCAGCTGGCCGTCCACGCACGCGCGCACGCGATGCTGGTAGGGGCGCCACCCGGTGAACCGCGAGAGATAGTCGAACACCTCCCGCGAGTTCGTATGGAAGATGTGCGGCCCGTACTTGTGCACGAGGATCCCGGCCTCGTCATAGTGATCGTAGGCGTTGCCGCCGATGTGCGGGCGTTTGTCGACGATCAGCACCTTCTTGCCGGAGCCGGCGGCGAGGCGTTCGGCCATGACCGCTCCGGCGAACCCGGCACCAACGACGAGGTAATCGAACATGGGGAGGAGTCCTTTCGGGGGATCTGGGCAATGAGGGTGGCCATCGCCGCCCACGTCGCATCCCACGACGTGCGGGCGAGGAGCGCGTCCGCGGTGCGCCGGCGCTCGTGCGGATCTTCCCGCAGCGCGAGATCGCAGGCCGCCACGAACGCGGCGGGGTCATCGGCGATGTGCGCGAGCCGCAGTTCGCCGTAGGGGCGCACCACGTCGCGAATCGAGGTCGACACCACCGGACAGCCGGCGGCGAGATACTCCGGCGTCTTCGTCGGGCTGATGTACCGCGTCGCGTCGTTGCGCGCGAACGGGAGCAGCGCGACGTCCCATCCGGCGAGATAGTCCGGCAGCACGTCGTACGACTTCGGCCCGAGGTAATGAATGTTGGCCGCGCGCGGCAACGTCGCCGGATCGATCTTCACGATCGGCCCGATGACGACGAACTGCCACGCCGGACGAAGCGCCGCGACGCCGGCCAGCAGCTCGCGATCGAAGCGCTCGTCGATCACGCCGCAGAAGCCGAGACGCGGCCGCGGGATCGACGCCTGGTCCTCGGGATCGGCGCCGGTCCGCGTGCGTGCGCGCGCGAAGTGCGCGACGTCGACGCTGCTGGGGAACGCGTGAATGTTGCCGTGGCGGTGCCGCTTCGCTTCCCACAAGCTGCGCCCGCCGGTGAACACGACGTGCGCGCGCGCGAGCAGCGCCTGCTCCGCGTCGAGCAGGCCGGCCGGCGCGCCGGCGAATCCGGAGAGTTCGTCCATGCAGTCGTAGACGACGACCGGCGCGTCGAGGTGATCGCTGAACGCGAGCGCCATCGGCGTGTAGTACCACAGCACCTCCGGACGGATGTGCTCCGCCGCCATCACCCCATGGAGCAGGGATCGCAGCGCGGCCGCGTTCGCCGTGGCATCCTCTGCGGCGCGCAAGTGCGGCACGACCGCGACTACGCCGCTGCGATCGACGCTGGTCGTCAGATGAGGATCGTCTGGAGCGTCGAACAACGGTTCTTCGAAGAAGAACACGCGCCGGTCACGGGCGCAGCGACTGAGAAGGTGTTGGGGACGTTGATAAACGAAATTCCAACGGAGGTGAGAAAAGCACAGGATATCGCGCCCACAGCCGGGCGGAGCCATGGTCATGAGCGGCAATGTTCCAAGAAACATGCCGCACCGGCGCCGGGACGCGGCTACGGGACGAGCACGCGCGCGGACGCCTGATGCGCGCGATTGTGGGCCTGAACGATGCGCTCTGCGGCCGCGCTCGCACGTGCGCGATCGGCCAGCGCGACTATTGAGCCGCCGAACCCGCCACCGGTCAGACGCACACCGTACACGCCTTGTACGCCGCGAGCGACCTCGACGAGGGCATCGATCGGCGGCACTGAAATCTGGAAGTCGTCGCGCATCGAGGCGTGCGAGGCCAGGAACAACTCGCCCACGGCCGGCAGGTCGCCGCGTTTCAACGCGTCGACCGTTTCGAGCACGCGCGCATTTTCGGTGACGACGTGACGCGCGCGGCGGTTGAGCGGTTCGGGGAGCGCGTCGACACGCGCGAGCTCATCCGGCCCGACGTCACGCAGTTCGTGCACGCCGAGCCGTGCCGCGGCTTGCGCGCATTCGTCGCGCCGCGTCTTGTATTCGCCGCCCGCGTGACGATGGGTCACGCCCGACTCGATCACGATCAGCGCGGCCGCCGGCGGCAGCGGCACGCGCGAGTACTCGAGCGTCCGCGTGTCGAGAAACAGCGCCGACGTCGTGTCGGCCAGGCTGCACGCCATCTGGTCCATGATGCCGACCGGCGCGCCGACGAAATCGGTCTCGACCCGCCGTGCCCGGATCGCCAGCGTCACATCGTCGAGCGCGAGCGCGAACGCGTCGCGGACCGCGCGGCCCAGCGCGATCTCGAGCGAGGCGCTCGACGAGAGGCCGCTGCCGAGCGGCACCGTCGATTCGATCCGCGCGTCGAAGCCCTGTTGCAGGCCGTCGGCCGCGAGCACCGCGGTGAGCCCCTGCACGTAGTCGATCCAGTCGTGCCGGCGCCGCTCGTCGCCGAGCGTGTAGGCGGTCGTCCCGCTCTCGGGGAACTCGGCGCTCCACGCGCGGACGCCGCGATCGCCGCGCGGCGCGATCTCGACGATCGTGCGACGCGGAATCGCCGCCGGCAGCACGAACCCGCCGTTGTAGTCGGTGTGCTCGCCAATCAGGTTGACGCGGCCGGGCGCTTCGCCTCGCGCCGTCGCCGATCGGCCGTAGAGCTCCGCAAACGTCACGCGCGTCCGGCTTCTTCCGCGAGCGCCTGGGCCTGACGCGACTCGGGAGGCTCGACGGCGCTCGGCGGGAGATCGAGGCCGCGCGTCGCCCGCGCGATCCGCTCGATCGGGATCTTGGGCCGCCGATCCGCATAGAGCAGCCCGTTGGCTTCCTGATACGTGTCGATGAACTGCGTATAGCAGAACCCGGTGAAGATCCCGATCGAGTGCACGGCGCGCATCAGCGCTTCGTAGCGCCGGCCGAAATCGTCGGGCGCGGCCGCGCGCGAATAGCCCCACGCGCCGCCCTCCGCGCTGAGCGCGATGCCGCCGAATTCCGACAGCACGATTGGCAGCTCCGCGTGGCGCTCCCCTTCGATGACGAGCAGGCGCCCGCCGGGACGCTCGCGCCGGAAAATGCGCGGGATCTCCTGATCCGCGTGATAGCGGCGCGCGATCCGCTCGGGATCGTGATCGTAATCGTGGATGCCGACGATGTCGGTGGCGACGCTTTCCCAGCCGTCGTTGCCGATGACGGGGCGGGTCGGATCGAGGGTGTGCGTCAGGTGGTAGAGCGCCTGCACGTAGTGCCGCTCGGCGGGGTTGTCGGGAAGGTTCGGAACGCCCCACGACTCGTTGATCGGCACCCACGCCATGATGCACGGATGGCTGTAATCGCGGCCGACCGCGGCCTTCCATTCGTTCATCACCCGATCCACCGACTGCGGCGTGAACCGGTAGGCGCTCGGCATCTCGCCCCAGACGAGCAGGCCGAGCACGTCCGCCCAGTACAGGAAGCGCGGGTCCTCGATCTTCTGATGTTTGCGGACGCCGTTGAACCCCATACGCTTCGCGAGCTCGACGTCCGCCCTCAACGCGCGATCGTCAGGGGCGGTCTGACCGCCCTCGGGCCAGTAGCCCTGATCGAGAACGAGGCGCAGCGGATAGGGGCGGTTGTTCAGGACGAACCGGTCGCGCTGCGTCGCAACGGCGCGCAGCGCCGTGTAGCTGCCGATCGCATCGATCAACTCGCCGCGTTCGCCCCACAACTGCAGCTCCGCCTGCACGAGCGTCGGCTTCTCGGGACTCCACAGCAGCTCGTTGCGATAGTCGTCGATGCCGGGATCGGAGAGGGCGATGCGCCGGTGCACTTCCTCGTTGATGACGGTGTAGGTGTCGTCGGCAATGGTGCCGTTCGCGGACGTGAGGTGGACGCGCAGGCGCAGTCCCTCGCGGCGGATGCCCGCGAGGCGCGCCTCGATCGAGATCTCCCAGCGTTCGAGGTTCGGCGTCCACCGCAGCGACTCGATCCACGTCGAGGGCAGCGTCTCGAGCCAGACCGTCTGCCAGATGCCGCTCGTGCGTGGATACCAGATCGAATGCGGCTCGAGTTGCCAGTCCTGTTTGCCGCGCGGCTTGGTCAGGTCCTGCGGATCGTCGTCGGCGCGGACGATGATCTCGAGCGGTCCGCCGCTCAGGCAATCGGTCACGTCGAACGAGAACGGCGTATAGCCGCCCTGGTGCGTGCCGAGGAGCTGCCCGTTGGCCCACACGGTGGCCTCGTAATCGACGGCGCCAAAGTGCAGGCGGAGCCGCGATCCGTCGGCGGGCCGCGCGATCGGGACGCTGCGGCGGTACCAGCAGGTGCGGAAGAACGACGTGTCGTTGATGCCGCCCGCCGGCACTTCCGGCGCGAACGGCACGCGAATGCGCGACGACCAGGTCACGTCCGCGGGTCGGTGCCACGCGTCTGCCCGATCGATCGCGAACTCCCACTCACCGTTGAGCGACAACCAGTCGTTTCTGACGAGCTGAGGGCGGGGGTACCCGCGGCCGAATTCATCGATCTCCAGGAGGGCGTTACGAGGCGGCATGCGCTCTCACTATAAGTCCAACGTCAGTCGCTGTCACGGCTGGGCGGCTCATCCCGGAGACCACGACGTCCACGAAGATCACGAAGGACAACAGTCGTGTTGCCCGCAAGTCATCGCACGGCTGCGCGCGCGCGCCACCCGGGGCGCGGCGATGTTCACCGCGTCGCCGCTGGCCTGGCGAACTGCCCGTCGTCGATCGGCGCGTTCACCTTCACATCGGTGAACCGCTGCGTGCTGACGCTGTTCCAGGTCGCGTAGCGGACCTGGAACGGCAGCTTGACGCCGGACACGTCGCGATAGTCGCCGTAGTCCACCTGCTCCTGCAGCTGGCCCAGGGCCGTGCGGGTGAAGATGTTGCGCCGCGCCAGCAGCCCGGTCGTCCGATCGAAGTGCAGCCACTCCGTGACGTTGGCTGCCGGCGATCCGATGAGCACGATCGTCGGCGCGCCGTCGATGCTGCCGTATCGCGCCGAACGGAGATGCTCATACCTCGCCTTCGCGGTGAGCGGCAGCCCGAGATCGGCGAGGCGCGTAATCTGCTGCGCGTTCACTCCTTCGACGTCGCGCACGCCGTTCGGCATCTGCATCCACGCGCGCTTGCCGTCGAACGCGCGCGTCTGGGTGCCCTGGCGCCCTTCGGTATCGATGCGGTATTCGCCGGTCGCTTTTTCCTGCACGGTGATCGGCGCCTGCTGCAGATCGCGCGCGGTCGCAGTGCCGCGCATCACGCGCGTCTTCGCCTGCGCCACGGCGTCGTGTCCGCCCAGCGCCTGCACGTACTTGTCGAGCACATCGTCAACGGATTCTGCCGGCGGCGGCGGCTCCGCGGGCTCCGCCTGGCTGTCGCGTCCACCGGCGCCGGCGGTGCGTGCGCCTTCCGGAACTGCAGGCGGCTGCTGTCCTCGCGCGCCATCGGCGCCCGGCGCGCCACGCCCCGGTCCGCCTTCACCGGGCCGGCCGCGGCCGGAAAGATCCTGCCGCGCCGCGGACGCCCGCTGCGCGGCCGCGGCTTCGCCCGGCGTCATCTCGCTCGCGACCACCGTATTGCGATCCGGACGATTGCTGCCGTGATGACACGTCGTGCAGGTCACCTGCTGACGCCCCTCGAACTGCTGCGTGTTGATGGTCTCCACCATCCGCAGCATCTTGCGCGCGGTCTCCTTGGGTTTCTTG
>JABFWM010000147.1 GCA_013362195.1 Acidobacteriota bacterium | reverse complement strand
GCAAGCCCGCGCACGTCGGCGATGGCGGCGCGGTAGATGCCGCCCGCGGCCGGCGTCCGCGCGAGTTCCTCACCGCTCATCTCCTGGCGCGAGGCCGTGACGAACAGCTCGTTCATGGCGTCGCCGCCGAAGCCGGGGCACGTCGGGTTCTTCGACGGAATCCGGATCTCGCGATCGACGGCGCCGTCGGGCGCGAAGCGCCTGACGGCCGCCGCCCCCCACGCCGCGTTCCAGAGACATCCATCCGCGTCGACCACCGATCCATCAGGAAAGCCGTCGGACACCGCGGCGAAGGATTCGAGCGCGGTCACCCCAGCGGACGCGGCGTCGTAGCGGCATCGCATGATCCGGCGCTCCGGGGAATCACAGAAGTACATCACGCCGCCGTCGGGGCTGAAGCAGATGCTGTTCGGGATGCCAACGTGTGGCAGGGCGAGACGGCGCAGCCCGTGGCGCGCCGACCACTGATAGAAGCTGCCGGTCTTCGGATGCCCGTCGCGCATGTCCATGGTCCCGAAGACGAAGTTGCCGTCGCGATCGGTCCGCCCGTCGTTCGCGCGCGTGTCTTCGAGGTGGTGTTCGAACCCGGCGATTGGCATCAGCGGCAGATCGGTCTCCGAGGCGCGGTCGAGATCCGCGACGTAGAGTCCTTTCGCGAGGGCCAGCAGCACCCGCCCGGAAACGCACGGCGCCAGCGAGCCGAGCCGATCCGGCAGCGACCACGTACGTGCGCCGTGGTCGTCGCGCATCCAGAGCCGCCGCTCCTCGATGTCGGTCCACAGCAGCGCGCGGCGCTGCCGCCACCACAGGATGCCTTCCCCGAGCGTGCAGCGGCAGTCGACGAACAGTTCAGCGACGGTCACGCCGCTTCACTGTATCGCAGCCGCTGATGCGCGGGGCGGAGGGGCGAGGGCGTGCGCGTGCGGGCATGCGGCTATCGACGAGGCCGCTGCCGCACCCTGGACATCAGGACGCCAGGCGGCGTGTCGATGACGCGGTCGCCATAGGCGAAGTGGGTTTCAATCGAGGACACGACGTAGCGGGCGTCAACGGTGATCAACGTGTCGATGCCGCCGACCGAGACATCCCCGTGGTACTCGATGACGATACCTTTGTCGAGAATGCGATCGATGAGATCGAGCGATGAGGCTTCCCGGATGACCACGATGACCGTCGGTTCTGGGCCCAGACATGTGCGCCGTCCCGTCGCTCGGGAGGCGGTGGTGACTGCGGCCGGCGCGCGACGGTTGCGTGATCGCGCTCACTGAGCCGCCAGGAATGCGCCGGTGCCGCCGGCCCTGGAAGGCCGGGGAAAACGTTGAAGCTCAGACCGACTGACGCCGACGCCGATCGGGCCTGCCACGCACTGTCCCGGGTGCCTGGCAGGAGCCATGCCACGTAAACAGGCTATGCACGGCAGGACGATCTCGCATCAGGTGATTCCCTGACATTGCGCTGGAGGTTCCCTGTCTTGCGACCGGCTAGGGCTGTACCAGCCCGTGGCGAATCGCATAGCGGACGACGCTCGCCGTATCGTGCAGATCCAGTTTTGCCATCAACGCGGTGCGGTGAGACTCGGCCGTCTTGGCGCTGACGCCGAGCAGCACGCCAATCTCCTTCGTGGTGCGGCCTTCGGCAACGAGCTGCAGGACCTGCCGCTCGCGGCGCGTCAGCGGATCCACCTCTTCGGTCGCCGGAGACAGGCACCGGTCCACGACCGCCGCCGATACTCCAGGGCTCAGGTAGATGCGGCCCGCCGCGACCTCACGAATGGCGCGGCACAAATCCGCGACCGCCTCGGTCTTCAGCACGTAGCCGCGAACGCCGGCCCGCAGCGCGCCCATCACGTACAACGAATCCGCGAACCTCGTCAGGAGGACGACCCGCGTCCGGGGACTCGCGATCGCAAGCTCGCGCGTGGCATCGATGCCGTTGAGGAGCGGCATCGAGATATCGAGCACGGCGACCTGCGGATTGAGCGCCGGGACCCGTTCCAGGACTACGTGGCCGTCTCCCGTTTCTCCAAGGATCTCGAAACCTTCGCGCTCGAGGAGTCCGCGGACGCCGTGTCGCACGATTTCGTGATCGTCGGCGAGGAAGACGGTGATGGGCATCCAGTTACCTCAACGGGAACAATTGCGATCAGCTCGGTCCCGGCACCCGGCGCAGAGGCCACCGTGAACGTGCCGCCGACGGCCGTAATGCGCTCGCGCATGCCGAGCAGGCCAAGTCCGCTGGCGGCCGAGGTCGCCGCGCGTACATCGAATCCCCGCCCGTCGTCTTCGACGGTGCAGTGCACGCCGTCGGCGGCCGGACGCATCCAGATCCAGACGCACTCGGCATGGCCGTGGCGCACCGCATTGGTCAACGCTTCCTGGACCATGCGGTAGAGCGCAATCGCCGCGTCGGGAGGGAGCTGCGGCGGCACTGTCACGTCGATCACGATGCGCAGCCCGAGATCCTGACGCACGCTGTCGGCGAGCGCCTGCACGGCCGCCAGCAGGCCGAGATGGTCGAGGATCGTCGGCCGCAGCTCGTAGACGACCCGCCGCAGCTGCAGATCGATGAGCGCGACCATGTTCTTGATCGTCAGCAGGCGTGCGTCGGCCGTCGGCAGCTCCTCACGCAGCCTGTCGACGGACAGATCGACCGACGCCAGCAGCTGCCCGATCTCGTCGTGGAGCGCGTAAGCGACCCGCCGCGCCTGCTCTTCGAGCGCGTGCTGCAGCGGCGCCGCGGCCGAGGCGCCACGAAAGACCACGCGATCGCGCGGCCGCACGCCCGGCGGCTGGGGGCACGGCGACACCGGCCGCGTCGGGAGGAGAACGGCGCTGGCGGCGATTGGATCGGGCGTCGGCGCGAGGGCCCCGTCGATGTTCACTGATGCACTCGTTGGTGGAGAATCGCGCCTCCGGCAGGCCGCGACTCGTTGACTGCGTCTCGCGCTAGCACGACGAGTGCCAGCGCCCGCGAACGTTCGCGACCCGCCCGGCCCCCGTGGCGCGCGTCGCAACGCCGCCCGCGACCCCCTCGATCGCGCACGTTGCGCGTCGGATTCACGACGTCAGCGACGGAAATCACTACCGAGCTATACGCGCGCCACGGAATTTTCCGGAGCCGCGTGGGTGAATCGTGACCGGCGATTCCGGCCTTTGCCGGATGGCCGGCGCCCGTCACGCAGGCGTACGCTTGGTCCTCGAGCGCTCATGCATCGAGTGCTCTGACGCTCAAGCATCGCTGGCGCGCCCGGTGGCCGCATGCGTTTTCTGGCCGAAAAGGAGTAGGTTTCCCATGTCCATCGTTTCACCGGCGGGATCGTCCGCGCGGCGCCGCCGCACTGCCGTCATGACCGCGGTGACCGTCGCCGCCGCCCTGATCACCGCCGGTTCCATCCCGGCCCCGGTGTCGGCGCAGATCATTCCCCCGCCCGTCACGACCACCACGGCGCAGCTGCTCCAGCTGGCCGGCGGCGTCAGCCCGCAGAAGCTCCGGATGATCGAAGAGGAGGGTTACATCTGTTTCATGACCTTCCACCGCATTCCGGCCGGCATCTCCTGGGTCTGCACACCGCCGCTCCCGTAGCGGTTCCGGCTTTCCACTGTTTTCATTTGAGGCATTGAGGAATTGAGGAGAGGACCCGATGAACGTGACGAAACAGCGGTTGCCGCTCGCCGCCGCGGTGGTTGCGCTGCTGGCCATCACCGCCTGGGCCGCAGGCGGGCTGCTCACCCTGCAGAACACCTCCGGAGCATTTGATTTCGGCCGCCAGGACGTCGGCAGCATCGGCGCGGCGCAGCAGACGAATTTCTCGAACAGCGGCTCCGGCCCGCTGACCATCACCAGCGTCGGCATGTCGGGGATCAACCCCGGCGATTTCAGGATTGCCAGCGACGCGTGCACCGGCGCGACCCTGAACCCGGGCACGGCCTGCACCATCGCAGTCCAGTTTGCGCCCACCGCGGTCGGGGATCGCAGCGGCCGGTTGACGCTCGGCGACGATGCCTCCGGAAGCCCGCACATGGTCCCGCTCAAGGGCACCGGCGTCGATCCCGCCGCGCCGAAGCGCACGCTCGGACCGATCGACGTGCGCGACGGGTTCCCGCTGTGGTACGCCGACGAGAAGGGCCTGCGTCTGCAACTATGCCTCGACGCCAATGGCCTGTGCCTCTCGCCCGTGCCCGATCCGACGCAACCGCCCAGCGTCACCGATACGGCGGTGAATTTCCCGCAGGAGACGTTCTGGTGGGCGGCGCAGTCGGATATCACCAGCGCGAGCGGCGGCAAGATTCAGCTCGTGCTCGCGCTCGAAGCCGCCTTCACGACCGCGAACCCGACCGTGGGCGAGCAGATCTCGTTCGGCCGCATACGCGTCCGTCTCGAGAAAGTGAAGCCGGGACAGACCTACCGGATCACGCACCCCTACGGGGTGGATACGGTGGTGGCCGACGGTGACGGACGGGCGCGCTTCACCGAAGATCTCGGCGCGCTCACGGCGCCGGCGGACTTCTCGCTGACGCTGCGCAGCCGGATCGGGCCCTTCCTGACGTGGGATCCTGCCGTCGCGCCGGCGCCGCCCGCGGGGTACATCGCCGATCCAGCCGTGCCGCACCAGGTCGTCGGCAGCCCGTTCGGGACCAACTTCTTCCGCGTCGAAGGCCCCGACGTCGGCGGCTCGGGCATCAACCTCGTCGAGACGAACCTGTTCACCGTGCAAGGCAAATTGTTCTGATGCGTCCAGCGCGCGGCGCGTGTGCCACCGGGCACAGGCGTCGCGCGCGCCCCGCGCGAGAGACGTCAGCGCTCCCGCACCGCCCGGCCCGCCGCACGCAGATTGTCGAGGCGCATCTCGGAATATTTCCGCGAGAGGATGACCCCGTGCGCGCCGCCATCGAACGCCGCCTTGACGGCCGCATGCACATCGTCGGGCGTCGTGTGCTTTTCGTTGGCGCCGGTGGGGATGTCGACGTCGATGCCGGGCCAGATCTTCATGCGGGCGCCGGCGCTGGCCACCGCCCGCGCGGTTTCGCGCCGCACGTAGTCGGCTGACAACCCCCTGGTCGGGATGTCCGCGAGCGGCGCCTCGTCCGGATACTGCAGCAGCGCGTACGAGAGCTGGAGCGCCGCCTCGGGCGTCAGATCCGCGAAGACCGTGCGCGTCACGTTGCGAATGTAGCGCGCCATCCGCGGACCGCCGCTGTTGTTGTACATGACGACCTTCAGAAAATCCGAGTACTCCTGGAAGTGCGTATAGTCCTGCTCGGCGCGGTAGAACGGCGCGAACGAGTTGGTGTGCCAGATGTGCCAGCCGATTGGCTTGGCCGGGGCGATCTCGTGGGCCTTCGCGTAGAGCGCCCGATACGTGTCGCGCAGGCCTTCGGTCCACAGCCGTTCCCATCCGAGGATCTCCGGATAGTCGACGAGCAGCCGCCAGAACGTCACGAACGCGCCGTCGGCGGGCTTCGGTCCCTCCTTGAGTCCGTTCACCCATGATTCGAGCGCGAGAAATCCCTTCCGCGCGCGGGTGGCATCAATGCTTTCCTGCTTCGCGGCGTCCAGGCAGTAGCGGCAGAAGCACCCCACGGTGCCTGGCGACGGGTCGCCGCCGTGACTCGCGCCGATCGCGGCGTTGAGCGGGCCCTGCCGCTCGCTGCCGAACATCAGCCCGTCGAGATCGTACGAGCGCAGCTGATCCTCGACGAGGCCGAGCCAGAAATGACGCGTGTTCGGGTTGCGGTAGCACACCCGCGAGGCCGGACGATCGTGCACGTCAATTTCGTAGGCGTCGGTGATGCCGGGCACGTCGTTGCGGAACACGTCCTCGAACCAGCCGATGACCTTCATGCTCCGCTGGTGCGCCGCCGGCACGACCTCGGCGATGACGTCGAAGCCGGGATGATCGGGCGCCTTCTGCGCCGGCATCGAGGTCGACTTGTAATACTGGGCGTGCGGCGTCCCGAAATAGCCGCCGTGGAAGGTGTCGTCGTACTCCTGCGCGCCGTGGTCCGGCAGCGGATTGCCGCGCGGCATACGACCCGCGATGCCGCGGCCGTAGGTGAAGGTCGCCAGAAAGATCGTGTCGACTGCCCCGAGCTGCTGAAACGCATCCAGCGTCTTGGCGGTGCCTTCGTCGAGAAACGAGATCGCGCCGGCCTGGATGCCAATCATGGGCGCCGCACGCTGGGCCGCCCGCGCCACCCGCGGGTCGAGCAGGACGCCGCCGGCCGCGACGGCAGCGCTGTGAAGAAACTCTCTCCGGTTCATGAGGCCTCCTCGCACGATCGACGAAACGAGCGCACCCGATCCGCGCTCGCGAAGACGTTGGCGGCGGTCTACTTCAGATCCATCACGAAGATCCCGTAGCCGACGCCGGCCGGATCCTTGCTGCGCGCCGACTGAAAGGCGATGCGCCGGCCGTCCGGGCTGACGACCGGATTGGACGCCTTGTAGCCGGCGTATTCGCCCCAATGGGTGACGCGGGTGAAGTCGTCGCTGTTGGGTTCCAGCCGCAGCTTCCAGATGTCGATGTAGTTGGAGTTCTGCTGCGCCTGTTCGCGGCTCGATTCGACGAGCGTGTGGCGGCCGTCGGGAAAAATGCCTTCCACTTCGTTGTATTCGCCGGCCAGCTTGCGATACACGGTGACCCGGCCGCTCGCCAGGTCGACGCCGAGGACGTCGGCAAACGGCGAGCGGTAGCAGGTGTAAATCAGCTCGCGGTCGTTGTCGCGGAAGTCCTGCGCCTCGAGCGTGCACTCCGGCGCGCGGGCGCGGATCACTTCCTTCTTGTTCGTCAGCGCCGGCGTGCCGCCCTGGTCGACCACGTCCGCGGTGTAGATGACCGACTCGCCTTCCTGCAATTCTTCGGGGAACTGTCCGTGGGTGTTCGACCAGGCGATCTTCGTGGAGGTGCGCGAAATGGCCACGCCTTCGGAGATCTTGTGGCCGAGCGGGATCGCGTGGTCGCCGGGCGTGAAGTCGCGCTTCAGCACCCACATCTCCTGATCGTGCGCGCGCGTCGAGCGGATATCGGTGAAGGTGCGCGCGCCAATCAGGAAGTAGTCGCCGTTGGGCAGGTACTGCACCCGCAGAAAGCCCGGGTGCGGATAATGCGTCAGCAGCCGCAGCGCCTTGGTCGCCAGATCGATCTCATAGGCATCGCCGAAGCTCTTCTCCATGAACGCGACGCGGCGCCCGTCCGGAGACCAGGCGGCCCGTTCGCCGAAAAAGGTGAGCCGGGTGATGTTCGGCGGCAGATGGTCTTCCGCGCTTCCCTGTTTCGTGCCCTGGGGCGCGATCAGCGCGAGGCTGGCCGCGTATGCAACGGCGGTGAGTATTCGCGTCATGGCTTGTCGGTGCGCCTCCCGATGCCGAACTGATCGCCGGTGCGGACGACCTTGCCCGCGCCGAAGACCACTTCGATGACTTTCTCGCTCTGGACCGCGTGATGCTGTTCGTCCGTCAAAGTCGCGACGATCTTCCGCGTCGCGGTGTCGATGACTTCGCCGGTCGACGGGAACGCGCGCGTGCCGTCGAGGCTGAAGGTGATCCAGCCGGGCTGGTCGCGCAGCGTGATCGTCGTCCGCTGCTTCGGCGGCATCGTCTGCGCGTCGAAGATGTGGACGGCGCTGTTGTGGCCGTCGGCAAGCCAGAGCTCGCGCTCGTCCGGCGTGAGCGCGATGCCGTGGCTCGGACAGCCGTGCCGCTTCACCGGCCCTCGTTCGTAGCCGGCGACCTCCACCCGGTGCAGCATCTTGCCGGTCCTGATGTCGCCCACTTCGAACCCGAGGAGGTTGTTCACGTTGACGAAGCACAGCGTCTGCGACCCGTTGATCGTGAAGGGCCGGATCACGTTCGAGAACGGGCCGACGCCGGCGACCACCTGGTGCGTCGACGGATCGGCGATCGCGAGCGTCGTGGACTTCAGTCCGGCGAGATAGACACGCGTGCCGTCGGGTCCGTAAATCGTGTTGTGCGCGCCCGAATTGACCACGACCTTTCCCACCGGTTCGCCGCTGCGCGCGTCGAGCACGTTCCAGTGCGGGCCTTCGAACGAGGGCACGTAGAGCAGCGTGCCGTCCGGCGAGATCGCGAGGCGATCGCAGCCGCCGTCGAAGGCCTTCTCCCACAGCTTCGCGTCGGTCGCGAGGTCGAAGGCCATCACCCGGCGGAACGTGGTCACGTAGAGACGGCCGGTCCGGGCGCTGGCGGCGATCCCTTTGACGTTCTCGGGCTCGCGGCCGGCCGGCACCTGCTCGGTCGGGATCCGCCGGACGAACGTGTAGCCGGCGTCCATGTCGTAGACGAGGACGCCGACGCCGCCGTAGTCGACGTAGTTGCGGATGCCGGGCGTGGCGACATAAAGGAAGTGCCGTTCGGCGGCCGCGCCGCCCGCCGGCGCGAAGGCCGGGAATGCGGCGATCAGGCCGAGCGCAAACGCGGCAACCAGTCGAGTGAGCTTCATCGTCTCGTCCTTTGACCGCGCCCGTGGCGCGCGCAGACGGGGCGTAGTGTAACGCGATCACGCTCCGCGTTTCAGCGCCGAAGCGGTCGGTGGCGCAGACGCGTGCGGTAAACTCCTCCGCATTCGGAGGAGTCGATGCCACGGGTTCCGCGACTGTTTGCGTGTGCCGCCGCTGCGGCCGTCATCACCGCGTTCGTCTCGGTCTCGCAGGGGGTCGGACGCGCGCAGGCCACGACCTCGCCCGCGCTCGATCCGATGCTGCTGAAGGCGTATCAGTGGCGCAGCATCGGCCCGGCGCGCGCCGGACGATCGATCGCGGTCAGCGGCGTCAAGGGCCGGCCGCTCGAGGCGTACGCCGGTCAGGCTGGCGGGGGCCTGTGGAAGACGCTCGACGGCGGCGCGAGCTGGACGCCCGTAACTGACGGCCAGATCAAGAGCGCCTCCGTCGGCGCCGTCGCGGTGTCCGAGAGCGATCCGGCCATCGTGTTCATCGGCATGGGAGAATCCTGCATCCGCGGCAACATCCTGCCCGGGGACGGGATCTACAAATCCGCCGACGCCGGCAAGACGTGGGCGCACGCCGGCTTCTCTGCCTCCGACGCGATCTCGAAAATCCGCATCCATCCCACCGATCCGAACATCGTCTTCGTCGCGTCGTTCGGCAAGTACAGCACCGCGAGCGGCGAGCGCGGCGTGTTCAAGAGCACCGATGGCGGCAAGACGTGGCAGCGCAAGCTGTATCGCGACGACAAGACCGGGGCCGTCGACGTCGCCATCGATCGCAATCGGCCCAACGTGGTTTACGCCGCCCTCTGGGAGGCGTATCGCGTCGAATACCAGATGTCGAGCGGCGGCCCGGGCAGCGGCCTGTTCAAGTCCACCGACGGCGGCGAGACGTGGACGGAGATTACGCGCAACCCGGGATTGCCGGCCGGCGTGATCGGCCGGATCGGGATCGCGGTGTCGGGCGCGGACTCCAATCGCGTCTACGCGCTCGTCGAAGCCGAGGCCGGCGGGCTGTTCAGCTCGGACGATGCGGGCGCGACGTGGAAGCTGGTGAACGACGGCCGCAACATCCGTCAGCGTGCGTTTTACTACACGCACGTCATTGCGGATCCGAGCAGTCGCGACACCGTCTATCTGCTCAATACCAGCGCGTTCCGGTCGGTCGACGGCGGCCGGACGCTGACGGCGATCGGCAACGGCACGCACGGCGACCATCACGATCTGTGGATCGACCCCGATGATGCGCGGCACCTCGTCATCGGCAACGACGGCGGCGGCGCCGTGTCGACGACCACCGGTCGCGCCTGGTCGCCACAGGAGTACGCAACCGGTCAGTTCTATCACGTCGTCACCACCAGGCACGTGCCGTTTCACGTCTGCGGCGCGCAGCAGGACAACAGCACCATTTGCGTGCCGAGCGACCTCCCCGTCGGACGCGCGGGCGGCGGACGCGGCGCCGCGCCCGCGACGTATTCGGCCGGCGGATCGGAGCCAGGCTACATCGCGCCGGATCCCAAGAATCCCGACATCTTCTTCGCCGGCGGCAACAACGGATCGTTTCTCACGCGGCTGAATCGCCAGACGAACGATCTCCGCGAAGTCAGCCCCTACCCGCGCATGTTCTCGGGCGAGCCCGCCAGCGCGCTCACCGAGCGATGGCAGTGGACCTATCCGATCATCTTCTCGCCGGCGAACCCCGCGGTGCTCTACGCCTCCTCGCAGCACGTGTGGAGAACGACGGATGCCGGTCAGAGCTGGCAGCGCATCAGCGACGATCTCACCCGTCACGATCCGAAGACGATGGGGGAATCCGGCGGCCCGATCACGCACGACATGAACAGTCCGGAGGTCTACGCAACGGTGTTCGCGCTCGGACCCGGGAGGAAGGACGCGAACATCCTCTGGGCGGGATCCGACGACGGCCTGGTGCACGTCACGCGCGACGGCGGCAGGACCTGGACGAATGTCACGCCGAAGGACATGCCGGATTTCGGGCGAGTGAGTCAGATCGATGCCTCCACGTTCGAACCCGGCGGCGCCTACGTGGCCGTCAAGAAGCCGCTGCTGAACGACTTCGGCCCGTACGTGTTCCGCACGCGCGATTTCGGGAAGACGTGGACGAAGATCGCGACCGGCATCCGCGCCGGCGATTACGTGAACGCGGTTCGTGAGGATCCGGTTCGCCGCGGGTTCCTGTACGCCGGCACCGCGCACGGCTGCTACCTCTCCGTCGACGATGGCGATCACTGGGAGCCGTTCTCGTTGAACCTGCCGGACACACCGGTGGCCGACGTGTGGGTCGACGCGAACGCCGTCGCGATTGCGACGCACGGCCGCGGCTTCTACGTGCTCGACGATCTCGCGCCGCTGCGGCAGATGGGATCCGCGCCGTCGCACGCCGCTGTTCACCTGTTCACCCCGGCCGACGCGACGCGCGGCAGCGGCGGCGCGACGATCACCTATGCGCTGAAACAGCCGGCGGAGAACCTCACCATCGAGATTCTGAACAGCGGCAAGGTCGTGCAGACGATGAAGGGAGGGCCGCGCGAGAGCGGACGCGGACGCGGCGCGCGCGGCACGGCGGGAGAGGCAGCCGGCGCCGCGCCGGACGACAGCGACGCGCCTGGAGGACGCGGGCGCGGCGGCGCGCCGACGGCGCCGACGGCGGCGGGACTCAATCGCGTCACCTGGAACCTCGAATACGCGGGCCCGACGACGTTTCCCGGAATGGTGTTGTGGGGCGCCACGACGAGCGGACCAGTGGCGCTGCCGGGGAACTACGAGGTCCGGCTGACCGTGGACGGTCAGTCACAGACGCAGCCGCTCATCGTCCGCAAACACCCATGGCGCGCGGTCAGCGACGAGGACCTCGTCGAGCAGTTCGATGTCGCGATGCAGATTCGGGACAAGGTCAGCGAAGCCAACACCGCGGTGGTCCGGATCCGGCGCATCAAGGAACAGGTCAGGGATCGCCTGGCGAAGTCCCAGGACGCGCAGCTCAAGGCCGCCGCCGGGAGGCTCCTCGGCAATGTGAGCGCGGTCGAGGAGGCGATCTACCAGGTGCGCAACCAGAGCAACCAGGACCCTCTCAACTTTCCGATCAAGATCAACAATCGCCTGGCATCGCTCCTCGGCGTCGTCGAGCGCGGCGAGGGAAGGCCGACGGCAGCCGTGTATCCGATCTTCAAGGACCTGAGCGCGGAGCTGAAAACGCAGACGGATCGGCTGCAGCAGGTGCTCGCAGCGGACCTGTCCGTGTTCAATGCGGAAGCCAGGCGCGCGGGCCTCGACCCGATCACCGCGCAATGAACGGATGACGAGGTCATGACATCGACGGTCGAACTCGTCGCACTCGCGCAGCACATGGAATGGGCCGACGCGCAGATCTGGACGTCGCTCCTCGGCGTCACGCCGGCGCAGGCCGACGATCGGCTGCGGCTGCTCGTTTATCACGTGCACATCGTCCAGCGGGCGTTTCTGTCGCTGTGGCGTGGCGAGGCGCCGCAATTTCCCGATCCGGCCGCGTTCCCGGATCCGGCGTCGCTCGCGGCGTGGGGCCGCGACGGACACACGCAGATCCAGCGGTTCCTCGCGTCGGCAGACGAGGCGGCGCTCGCCCGGCCGCTGCAGGTGCCATGGGCGGTGGAGCTGGAAAAGATCCTCGGCCGCCCCACCGCACACGCCACCGTCGCGCAGACCGCCGTGCAGGTCGCGCTGCACTCGTCGCATCACCGCGGCCAGATCAACGTGCGCTTGCGCACGGCCGGCGGCGAGCCGCCGCTCGTGGACTACATCGCGTGGGTGTGGTCGGGACAACCGCAGGCGGCGTGGCCCGCCAGCGTGGCGTGAGCCACGAGCCATGAGTCATGAGCCGTGAGCCATGAGTCATGAGTCATGAGTCATGAGCCATGAGCCGTGAGCCGTGAGCCGTGAGCCGTGAGCCGTGAGTGAGTCTGATGCCTGGCACGCGGGGATTCGTTATCATACGCAAGACAGCGTGCACATCATCCTCCTTGGCCCGCCAGGATCCGGTAAGGGCACGCAGGCCATTCGCATCGCCGATCGCTACGGCATCCCGCACATTTCGACCGGCCACATCCTTCGAGAGGCCGCGCGTTCCGGCACGGAGCTCGGACGCCGCGTGGGCGCGACGATTGCCGCCGGATCCCTGGTCAGCGACGATTTGATCACCGACATCGTGCGGGCGCGGCTGCACGAGCGCGACGCCGCCTCCGGAGCGCTGCTGGATGGATACCCGCGCACGATCGCTCAGGCGGTCGCGCTCGACGCGATGGTGCCGCAGGACGGGGTGATTGTCCTGCTGCTGCGCGTGCACGAGGAGGAGATCGTTCGCCGGATGCGGCGCCGCCGCGTCTGCCAGTCGTGCGGGATCACGCAAACCGTGCCCGACGCCGACGCCGCCGAAGCGGGCCATTGTCCGCGCTGCGGCGATCCGCTCGTCCGCCGTGAAGACGACGATCCGGACATCGTCCGACGCCGCCTTCGCACCTACGCGGCGCTTGCGGACCCGCTGATCGCCTTCTACAAGGATCGGCGCTGCTACGCTGCCGTCGACGGCCTCCAGCCGCCCGAGCAGGTCACGACCGCGCTCTTCTCGCACATCGCGCGCATTCGCGGCGATGGAGCGCCGCCGCCTGCCGATGATTGAGCTTCGCCGGGAGACCGTTCCGCCGCGACCGATCTGCTCGGCCGGCGGCCGCGGGACGCGTCGTGACCCGACCACGAATGATCTCTGTCGCTTCTGCCTTGTAGCTTCCGCCCTGTCCGCTTCCGTCCTGTCGCTTCCGCCCTGTCGGCTTCCGCCCTGTCCGCTTCCGCCTTTAGGCGGAAGAGACGCCCCGGCGGAAGAGACGCTGCGGCGGAAGGGACGCTGCGGTCGCAGGGC
The DNA here is from genome assembly GCA_013362195.1 of Acidobacteriota bacterium. GTDB lineage: Bacteria > Acidobacteriota > Vicinamibacteria > Vicinamibacterales > 2-12-FULL-66-21 > QHWT01. The sequence continues at coordinate 8,995 of JABFWM010000147.1, read as the reverse complement.
TTCCGCCTGAAGGCGGAAGCTACACGGTCGAAGGAGATCCAGCACGGACGGACAGGGACGGACACGGATCGTATGGAGCGCCGGGTCTGAAGACCGGCCAGAGTGTTACTTCGCAATAATCGTCGTGTCGTTCTTCGTCGCGCCGGGGCGCGCGGTGAAGTAGGTCACCGCCGACAGCACGATCTGATCGATCCCGAGGCCGTCTTCGCGCACCTGCACGCGCAGCCGCTGCGGGCCCGACGTGGCGAAATACACGACCGGGCCCGCGACGTTGAGCCCGTAGCCGTTATCGGCCCATCCCCAGCCCTGCACGCCGCAGCCGCTGCAGTCTTCCAGCACGACCGTCGTTGACGACGGACTCCCGATGCGCCAGATCGGCGCGCCGCTCGCGTCGACGCTGCCGTCGAACTGCACGAACACCGAGTCGTTGGTGAAGCGGTCGTTGATGGCCCGCGCGCGCAGCCACAGGCGATAGGCGCGGCCGGCCGCGGCGGTGAAGGTGAGATCGAAGGCCTGCACCGGGGCCGCCAGGGCGGTGGCGAGCTTCGCCGCGCCGGCATCCGGATTCTGCAGTCGTGCACCGCTCGCCGCCGAAGGATCCGCGATGACGTTCCAGCCGCCGCGGATCTGCGGTCCGACAGCGGCGTGCAGCACGATCTCGTCGAGATCGTCCGGTGCGGGCGGCGGCGGCGGTGGCGGCACGGGCACGGCGTCGGGCAAGGCGATGCGCAGATCGAATGGTTCGTCGTCGATGCGATCGAACACCTGCAGTTCGCTGGCGCAGACGATTCGCCTGGGCGACACGCGATAGCGCACGAACCGCGCGGACACCGGAGCCGGCAGCCGCCGCTCGAAGTTCCACGCCGTCGCCTTCTCGCTGTCGAGCAGCATGTAGTTGATCGGGAGATCCTTTTTCCAGACCGCCATCTGCAGCAGTCCCTGGCTCGTGAAGTTGCTCCCGTCCGGCGACGTGAGGATCTCGACGCGATCCTGCACGTCGCCGCGGAACGCGTCCCAGGACGGCGTCCCGAACAGATGCGCGCGGACGGCGCCAATCATCCGCGCCTGCCCGAGATCGACTTGCAGGTTCACGTCGCTGTTCGCGCTCCAGCACTGCCCCCACCAGTACGAAATGCCGCCGGTCTGCGGCGCGCCGACCACGCCGTCGGTGAGGATCGTCGTGTTGCTCGCGCCTGCCGACGACTGGAACCCGGAGGGCGCGCGCGACACCGTGTAGGGCCTCCCTTTTGCAAGGTTGGTGCCTTCCTTCCGCTTCGTCGCGGCGTACTTCGTGCCGCCCGCGTCGATGCCATCGCCGTAGCCGAACGGAGTCGCGTCGCTGTCGTCGGCGACGGCCAGTCGGAGCGACTCCACGATCGGATGATCGCTGCCGCCGACGTTGACGACGTAGGCGAACGGGAAGCCGCTGACGCGCTGCCGGTGCGTCCGCTGCACGAGCGTGCGATCGGCGCGCACTTCGTTCCAGCGAAGCGTCACGTCCAGCGCCGCGGGGGCGGGGGCGGCGGGCTGGTGCTGCACTTCCATCCGCGCCGCATAGAGGCCGCTCGGACGCGAGCCGGACGGTTCGGTGTTGTGCATCAGGAACTTGAACAACACCGTCCGCACGCCGGCGGGAATGCTGCCGATCGTCTCGTAGTGAATGACGTCATAGGGCGCGCTGACGTCGGTCAGGCGATACGACGGCGTCCACGTGCCGCCGCCGTCGAACGAATGCTGGAATTCGACGTAGGAGCCGGCCCGGTAGTTGTGGAGACGGCCGCCGTAGGTCACGCCGGTGATGTCACGGGGCGCATCGACGCGATACGTGAGATACGCGTCCTCCGTGAGCACCGCCGGGAACGCGACCGCGGTGAACTTCTTCGGCACGGACACCGGCTGGGTGGCGATGTTGCGGAAGTCGTAGACGTCCTTCGTCCACAACTCGCCGCGCAGGTCCGGCCACAGCACGATGGTGTCGGTCTGGCTGCCCGCGCCGACGACAATCTCGTTCCGGCCGATAGTGAGCTTCGGCAGCGCGCGGGCGTTGACGTGCGTGATCGTGTCAATCGCGAGCGCGGTCAGGGCCACGGCGCTCGGGGCGTTCGCCGGCGCGCGCATCCGGATCCGCACCAGCATGCCGTAGGCGCCGTTGACCGCGTCGCGCATCGGGACATCGACCTCGACGCGGCTGCCGACGGCGGTGCCGGCGCTCCCCACGTCGGTCCAGGTCGCGCCGTGATTCAGGCTGATCGCGATCGCGGCACGCGCGGCCGCGTCGCTCTTGAAGAACGCCGCGTGGATCGTCTGCGACGCAATCGCATTGGCCGGTGCGACGTTGTACACGACGTCCGCATCGCGTCCGCCGCTCGCGGGCGCGAGCCCGCCGCCAGCGGCGACGATGTTGTCGGAGCGGTAGACGACGCGATCCCAGCCTGCGCCCGAGAGATCGGGAACGAACGACCACACGCCGTTGCCGCGCACCCCGAACGTGCCGGCGGAGTCGATGAGAAACGTCGTCGCCGGATCGGGAGCGGCGATCTTTTCACTGCCGACCCAGTAGTCCGGCGTCGAGCCGAGCGGGTGATAGTAGCGCGTGTACGACTCGCCCTGGCGCAGGTTGAGCACGTAACGATGCCCCGCGTCCCAGTTGTAGTAGTAGTTGCGGAACTTCAACCCCGTCGAGCAGAAACTGTTCGCAAAGCCTGGCGTGATGCGGCCGTCGATCGGACTGGCGGTGTCGGCGAGATTCCGCATCATGTCCGAGCCCTGCAGGAAACCGTTCGCGCTCGTCGTATACAGACTGTGTTCCTTGACGAGCCGCGCGGCATCGGCCGCCGTTTCCTCCACCGACGCCAGCGTCACCCCATCGTCGCGCGTGACGAGATTCGACATCGAGCCGTCGATCATGTGGAACGCGCCGTCGTACTCGACGTTCGTGACGGTGTGGTTGCAGATGTCCCAGTACTGATGGCGCAGGCCGAGCGTTTCGTAGAGCGACTGGTTGATCCCGGAGATCGTGCTGCACATCGTGTAGCCGAAGTCCGAGAAGTTGCGGATCGGATCCGTCACCTCGAATCCGTGCAGGACCATCGGCGCGGTCTGCCGCTTGAGGACGTGCGTCCAGTAGAAGAGCGCCCAGACTTTTTCCGCCGGTGACGGCCATCGCGCCGTCGCGCTCCTGACGAAGCTCGGAAGATCCGACAGGTCCGGCGAGGCGTCGGTGACGACGCGGACGTTGTAGACGGCGGCGCCGGGCGAGGATACCGCGGTGAGGGACGGCTGGATCGAGACGGCCGGCGATTGCCCCGCGAGCCGCGACAGCGCGAGGGCAATCGTCAGCGCCAGAGTGGCAGCGGCGTTCTCAAAGACACGACGAGACTGCTCTCGTTCGGCCATTCGGCGGCGCGGAGTGCAAGGCGCGCGCCTCCGGCGCGGACGTCAGCGGCCGGCCGGCGCCGCCGGCGTCAGCAGTCCGCGCGCGCGCAGCCAATTCATCAGCAGCGTCGGCCAGACGCTGAGCGACGGATCGTTCAGCGCCAGCCCCACGCCATGCGGGCCGTTCTCGAAGATGTGCAGTTCGGCCGGCACCTTCGCCTTCTTCAACGCGAGATAGAACCGGACGCTGTTCTCCGCCGGCACGCCGCTGTCGGCGGTGGTGTGGAACAGGAAGGTCGGCGGCGTCTCCGGCGTGACCCGCAGATCGTTCGACAGATCCTCGAGCAGCCGGGGATCGGGGTGCTCGCCGAGCAGGTTGCGGAACGAACCGGCATGCGCGATGGCCGGATCGGACGAGATCACCGGATAGCCGAGAATCAGAAAATCCGGACGGCTGCTGACGCGATCGATCGGATCGCTCGCGTCAGCCGTGCCGGCATCGAAGTGCGTGCCGGCCGTCGCGGTCAGGTGGCCGCCCGCCGAAAAGCCCATCATCCCGATCCGATCGGGCTGGACGCCAAACTCCTGCGCGCGCGCCCGAACGAGGCGAATCGCGCGCTGCGCGTCGCCAAGCTCGATCGGGTGGTGATAGGTCGGGCCGAGACGGTACTTCAGCACGAACGCCGACACCCCCATGGCGTTGAACCAGTACGCGACCTGGCGGCCTTCGTGATCCATCGCGAGCGCGCCGTAGCCGCCGCCGGGCGCCACGACGACCGCGGTCCCCGCGGCGACGCGCGGGGCGCGATAGATCGTCAGCGTCGGCGTGTCGGCATCGCCGGTGCCCAGCGCGCCCGGGGCGCCGTTCTCCCACAACGGCATTTCGATCGGCGGATTGTTGAGGCCGCGCGGCGCCGTCGATGGACGCGGGGCGGGCGGCTGTTGGGCGTGGACGAGCGTGGCGCCCAGCGCGGTCGCGGCCAGTGCGAGTCGGTACGCGGTCATCGGCCCCCCTGAATAGCGGTCGTCGCCCGTGACGGCGAGGATTGCGCCGCGGCGAGATCGTTCCAGTTCATCAGCGCGTTGAAGACGAGATTGAATTCGCCGTGGTTCTGCCACCGGTAGATGGGATTGTTGGCGAACATGATGATGCGGCCCTTCCCCGCGTAGCCGCCCGGGACGTCGATCGCGAACGGCCGATCGCGAATCTCGTCCGCGCCGCGCATCAGGCCGCTCAGCACCGCCGCGTCGCCGCCGACGTACTTGCCGAGCACCGCGGCCTGATCCGGAGGCCCGACGGTCAACAAGGGGCCGCCGATGTACTTGAGCGGCAGCAGGCGGTCGCGGTAGCCGTAGAACACCGGATGATCCGGCTTGAGGATCTCCGCGTTGACGAGCGGACGCGGCGCATAGAACTGGCTGGTCGTGGACGCGGCGTCCACGGTCCGCGCGAACCCGAGTTCGGCCGGAAAGCGCGACGCTTCACCCATCGTGATCAGCGTGCCGCCGCCGTCGAGGAACCTCGCGAACGCGTCGACGCCGTCCCCGCCGAATCCCCCCGAGATGTCCGGCGACTCGCCGTACATGCCGAGGAACCGGTACTTGTCGCTTTTCTGGTACGGCACGGGACGCGGCGCGGGCGCCGCGAACACCGCGGCGCGGTTCGCCGGCTGCGTCGGCATCACGATCACGTCGTAGTCGGCGCGCAGGTTCCCCTGTTTCACGCGCTCCTTGTAAATCAGGTCGAAGGGGATCCCGAAGCGGTCGAACGCGTAGCGGACCCAGCCGACTTCCTGGGTGGCGTTCCAGGCCGAGTAGATCGCGATGCGCGGCAGATCGGCGTCGTGCATCGCGATCGAGGGCATCGCCGGCAATGCCGCCGCGGTCAGCCCGAGGTCCTCCACGGCCGCGCGCACCGTCGACGCGTCCGACGCTCCCGCGATCACGAACGAGCCGGCCGGAAAGTCGATGCCGGCCGCCGTAAACGGCTGTTCCGCGATCTTCATCGCGACGTTCTTCAAGCGGTAGCGGAACGCGATCATGTTGTTCGATCCGTACTGCGCGACGGCAATCGCGGCGGTGCCGGCGCCGCTCATCCGGCCCGTGACGGTCGCCTCGGTCACCGGCGTGACCTTCGCGTCGAGGATCGTCTTGTCCTTGATCTCCTTCACGTCGACGAGCATCGCCAGTCCCATCGTCCAGCCGCTGTCGTCGTAGGTGGTGAGGTTGGGATCGGGATACGTCTGGCGCTCGAGCAGGTTCTTCGCAAGCCGTCCGTACGGCTGATCGCGCTTGATCACGTACGAGCCCGCGGGGAACGTGCCGTCGGCCGTCCTGACGTCGCTCGTCGCCCGGCCGACTTCGATGCGCTGCACGCGCAGGATGTTGACGAGCGCGGCCGCACGGGTCATGTCGCGCGCGGCCGGGATCACGTAGCCGTACGGCGGTTCGTTTCTGCCGGCGTCGATCGAGTTCTGCGTCTTGCGGTAGAAGTTCTCGACCACCATGTTCGGGAACATCGCCGTGAGCTGCAGCGCGGACAGCACGCCGGTCTCCATGTAGTTGGCGTTGTTGCGGCGGGAGAACGTCGCCACCGCGTCGGCGGGCACCGGCAGCCCGCGATACCACTCGCGGGGCTGCGATCCGCCGCGTCCGGACGGGATCGCCGCGCCAAGTGCGCCGCGTCCCCCGCGTTCGCCCGGCGCCGCGTCGGCTGTCGGCGGCGGCGGCGCGCCCGGCCGTTCTTCCCTGCCCGACTGCGTCTCGTACATGCGCATCATGCCGTTGTGGTTGTAGGCGACGGAGCCGAGATAGCCGGGCGACCAGCCGTCCATGAACGCGTGGGTGTAGACGCCGGGCATGCCCCACTTCGTCATCTGCGAGAGCTCGAAGTTGGCGAAGAACGGCAGCTCCGTGAACAGAATCGGATCGAGGTTCGGGTTCTGCGGCGGACCGCCGCTGTAGGTGTAGAGCAGCGGCTGCGCCTCGTGAAGGTCGTGCATGATCGGCGGATGCGCCGTGAAGTACCAGTCGACGATCGCGCGCATCGAGACCTGCGACAGATTGATGTCGCGGTTGTTGTCGTGGAAGACGTACTTGCCCCAGTACGGCAGCGACGGCCCGCCGCGTCCGCCGCCCGCGCCCGACGCCGGGGCCGGCGGCTCGCCGTTCTTCTGCTGCCGCTCGCGCTCCGCATAGAACCAGTCGACGTTGCGATCGCGTCCATCAGGATCCGCGACGGGCGTGATCGACACGATGACGTTGTCCCGAATCTGTTCGACGAGCGGCGACGTTTCGGTCGCCAGGCGATAGCACAGCTCCATCAACATCTCGGATGGCCCGGTCTCGCCGCTGTGCAGCCCGCCCATCAGGTGATACTGCGGTCTGGTCGTGGCAATCAGGGTCCTGATCTGATCGGGCGTGAGGCCGCGCGGGTCGGCAATCCTCGCCAGGTTGTCCTTGTTGCGCTGCAGGTTGCTCAGGTTCTCGTCGGACGACACCCACACGACGACGAGTTCGCGATCTTCGTCGGAGCGGCCGATCGTCTCGACCCGGACGCGCGGCGTCGCCGCCGCGAGCGCGCGGTAATACTTCAGGATGTCGGCGTAATACGTGAGCGTCGCCGGCGCGCCGACGTGATACCCGAGCACGTCCTTCGGCGACGGGACGCCCGGGACCTTCGGCAGATGATCGACGAGCGGGCTGATGAAGGACGGCCTGGTCGTCCAGGTCCTGACCGACGCCGCGAAGTCCTCGTCCTGCGCCTGCGCGGGATCGCGCGTCTCGGTCACCATCTGCTGCGCGGGCGCCGCAACGACGGCGAGCAGCAGCGCCGCGCCAGCCAGGAACTTCCTCATTCGACGAGTCTCCGACGGATGCAGGCCGGGCCCTCAGACCCGGCGCGTTCGGCGCCCCTGAAGGTGCGCCCTGCACCTGTCGAGGAGAGCAGCGTTCTGTCAGGGTAAGCCGGGTCTTCAAACCCGGCGACTGCGCCGGATGATACCAGCGCTCAGGCTCGCGCGGTGAGGAACGACGTGATGTCGAGCCCTTCCGGTGGACGGATGGTCTCGATGACGTGGCGGAGATACGCGCCGGCGGACTCTCGCTCGCTCGTGTCGACGCGGCCGGGACGCCGCTCGTACCCATCGTCCATCAGCGCGAGAACGGGATGGAGCGGCTCGCCATCGTTCGTCGCGACCACGACGCCGAGCTCGCCGCGATCGGTGCGCACGACCGAGCCGACCGGGAAGAACGTGATCGCATTGACGAACGCCTTCACGAGCGCGGTATTCAGCTTCGTGCCCGCGAGGCGGGCCAGGATCAGGCAGGCCTGCTCGGGCATCGCGGGATCCTGGTACGAGCGCGCGCCGGTGATCGCTTCGTAGATGTCCGCGACCGAGACGATCTGGCTGAGCGCGTGCGGCACGCGGCCCGGACCGAGATCTGGATACCCGCCGCCCTCGAGACTGCGATGGTGTTCGAGCGCGACGGTGGGCGTCAGCGGCTGCAGCCCGTCGAGCTCCGCGAGGATCTCGGCGCCAAAGACGGTGTGCGCTTCCATCAGCTTCCGCTCCCGTCGATCGAGCGCGCCCGGCTTGCGCAGCACGTCGAGCGGGATGCGGGTCTTGCCGATGTCGTGCAGCAGCGCCGCTTCGGCGAGCGCGCTGGTCTGCCGCTCGTCGAGTCCGATTTGCTTGCCGAGCAGCAGACTGAGCGTGGCGACGTTCACCGAATGGCAATAGGTCAGGTTCTCGTACAGCTTCACCGCGAGAATCTGTCCCAGCGCGGCGCTGCTGGTCGCGACCTTGCGCATCAGCAATTCGACGACGTGGCGCACGGTGACGAGGTTGATCCCCTGGCCGGCGGCAGCGGCATCGAACGTGCGCTCGGTCAGCGCCAGCGACTCCTCGTAGTCGGGAGTGAGGGGCCCGCTCGGCGCATCGGGCCACTGCGCCGCGCGCCAGCGCGTGTCGAGCGGCAGCAGCCGGCCGAGGCTGATGTGATGAATGTCGAGGCGCGCGAGCTGCGCGTCCACGGCGTCGCCGCTCGCGGCCTTGAACTGCCACAGAAATTCCGACAGCGCGAGCAGTTCCCGCCGGCTGACCCCGGCGTGCATATGGATGCTGTCGACGCCGAGCTCGGTGAGCTCGCGGAGCGCCTGCGCCTGCGTGTCGCTGTCGGCCCGGAACGGCAGCCCGTTGACGTGCGCCTGTCCGCGGACGACGTCGAGGCAGAGGGGCGACGCGGTGAGCAGTTCGCGCTGGATGCTCTGCTCGACTTCGCTCAGCTTCTGCTCGATGGCGGGGTGACCGGCCGGATACATGCCGGTCAGGCGCCGCAGGCTCACCAATCCGCGCAGCAGCGCGATCGGATCGATCGCGGGGTCGTCGTGGGTCGCGGCGGCTGTACGTGTCGGCGGTGTCGTCGCCATGGTCTTCAGCCGGCGAGCAGCGCGCGGGCCTTGCGGCCGACGCGCGCCACCGCGGGACTCCAGAATCGATAGCGGAGACCCTCGAGGCTCTTCAGCAGCAGGATGGCGCCGTTGGTGCGCGGCGCGCGATCGAGCAGACGCGACGCCGCATCGGGTTGCCGCAGCACGAATGCCCGCCGCGAGAGCATC
>JABFWM010000230.1 GCA_013362195.1 Acidobacteriota bacterium | reverse complement strand
GCGCTCGCCGGCAATCCCGATCGCGCCGAGATCATGGCCGACCTCGAACAGGCGATTGCCGACAAGTGCCAGCGGTTCCTCGGAGCACACAAGTCGGTGGTCGCGGCAGGCGAGGTCGAGCAGATCGTCCGCGAGATGGGCCCGATCGAAACGGAGGCCGCCGCCGACGACAAAGCGTCCACCGGCGCCGGCGCAACCACCGGCGCGCCGCGCACCCCGCCGCCGCCGCGCCGGCTGTACCGAGTCCCGGCGGGCTCGATGATCGCCGGCGTCTGCAACGGCATCGCCGCCTACTTCGGCGTCGACGTCACGCTGATCCGCCTGGCGTTCGTGATCGTCGCCGTGCTCACGAAAGGCGTCGGCGTCCTCTTCTATGTCGTCATGATGTTCATCGTTCCCGAGGCGAACACCGCGGAGGAGCGCGCCGTGGCCGGCGGCGCGACGATGAACGCGAAGGACATCATCGACCGCGCGAAGCAGCACTACACCGACGGCACGAAGGCGTGGCGCCGGCAATGGCGGCAGCAACAGCGGCAGTGGCGCCGGTACGGCTGGCCGGCCGCCGCGCCGGTTGCCTACACGCCGCCGACGTCGATGATGGTGCTGATGCCGATCTTCTCGATCGCGCACCTGGCGCTGTTCCTGACGATGATGGCGATGCTGATTTCGCTCGTGAACACCGGCACGATTCTCGACTGGCGGCTGCCGGAAGACGTGCCGCTCTGGGCCGGGGTGCTGATTCTGCTCGTCGGCTATCAGATCGTCGTGTCCCCGATCCGGGCGGCCCACCACTGGCCCTGGCCGCGCCTGCACGCGCACGCGCCGTGGTTCACGTTCTGGAACGCGGTCGTGTGGATGATAGGCCTTGCGATCGCGGTGTGGATCGCGTCGGACCACCTGCCGGAGATTCGGGAGTTCCTGCAGCGCCTGCCCGACGTCACGCGCGATTTCGGCATCGCGATGCGCGACCTGTTCGAACGCTGACGCCGCTGACCACCCGGGTCGATGAGGAGGCGCGCGCACGCGTCCTCCTCATCAGATCCGTTCGAGCCGATTCGTCTAGCCGATCCCGGCGACGACGAGGCCCGCGGGGATCGCGCCGCCGATGCCGCCGGTGAGACCGCCCAGCAGGCCGAGCAGGAGGGCGAGGAGGTTGTTCACCAGATTCACCACGCCCGCCACGTTCCCGATGAGTTCCGAGGCCTCGCAGACGAGATCGCCGAGCGGCGTCCCCGGCGTGCCCGAAACATCCAGCGTCACGGGTCCGAGCGCGACTTGCGCGCCGAGCAGGTCCACGTTCACGGGCGCGAGCGCGAGATTCAGGACCTGACAGGTCTGCGCCTGCACCGCGCGCATCGAGACCGCTCGTACGCCCGGAGTCGGCGTCGGTCCATTGAGGTGATCCGATCCGCGCGCGGCGGCCAGGGTCACGGATCCCGATTGCACCGTGACCGGCCAGGCGATTTCGCCGGCGACGGCGGTGCCCATCGGGCGATTGGCGCGGCTGAGGACGCCCGACACCATCCCGATCGCGACGATCTTGCCGGCGCGCTGCTCGAATCGACTGATGCTGATCGTGCCCTTGAATTCACCGCCGCCGCCGAACGTGCCCGCCACGGGCAGCGTGAGCGCGGATCGAGAGGACTGGCCATGCACCGGAAGGGTCATGAGCAGCAGCATCGCAGGCAGGACGAGTCTCTTCAGCGACACGTACATTCGAGAGTCTCCTTGCTACTGGCGTCGGACGTTCATCGGCCGACGCGCGCGCCGCTGCAGGGCGCGTGCCTGCGAAAATCGCCCGATCTCCCGTCCGCGTGCAACGAAGGTTTACGCCGGCGCGGTGAAGCGCATCAAATGCGACCAGAGCCGTTTGCGTGCGGCCCGTACGCTGTCGGCGCCGCGAAGACGCGCGAGGCGCGTCGAGCGGATGCCGGAGTCGGCCGATTTGCCGGCTCGCAGTAGGATGGGCGCACCGCGTCCACGTGGACGCGGGTGAACTCCGAGGCAAGGAGGCGCCGATGGAGAACCGGTCATCTCGTCGTCATTTCCTGCGCGCGAGCGCCGGCACACTGGGCGCGGCGTTCGCCGCGAGGCACGTCCGGCTCGAAGCCGAGCCGATTCCGGGCCGCCGGCCGCAGGCGTCCGCGAGCGATCGGGTGCGCTTCGGCATGGTCGGCGTCGGCATGCAGGGATCGAACCTCCTCGCGACCGCGATCACGCTGCCCGGCGTCGAGTGTGCGGGCGCGGCCGATCTCTATGACGGGCGGCACACGCGCGCCCGCGAGATCGTGGCGCCGGACCTGCGCACGACCCGCCGCTATCAGGACCTCCTCGACGACCAGAGCATCGACTGCATCGTCGCCGCCGTTCCCGATCACTGGCACCGCAGGATGGTGGTGGACGCCGTGAGCGCGGGGAAGGACATCTACTGCGAGAAGCCGATGTCGCACAGCGTCGAGGACGGCCGCGCGATGGTCGCGGCCGCGAAGAAGAGCGGCCGCATCGTGCAGATTGGCTCGCAGCGAACGAGCTCGGTGCTGTGCGCCAAGGCGCGCGAGCTGGTCGCGAAGGGCGTGCTGGGCGACGTGCAGCTCGTCGAAGGCTCGCTGGGCCGCAACGATCCCACCGGTGCGTGGGTCTATCCGCCGCCGCCGGATCTCTCGCCGGCCACGCTCGACTGGGAGACCTGGCAGGGCGACGTGCCCAGGCGCGCCTTCGATCCGAAAATCTTCGCGCGCTGGCGCTGCTGGAAGGAGTACGGCACCGGCGTCGCCGGCGATCTCATGGTGCACCTGATCACCGGGATGATGTATTCGTGGGGCATCAACGAGGCGCCGCGGCGCGTCATGTCGACCGGCGGCATCCGCCGCTTCAACGATGGACGCAACATGCCGGACGTGCACCTGTCGTTCTTCGAATACGGCGAGGTGCCGGTGTACATCCGGCTGAACCTCGGATCGGAGACGCCCGAGGTCCTCAGGTTCCTCGGATCGAAAGGGATCCTCGAGCTGAGTGAAACCGGGCTGACCTTCAGCCCGCAGGCAGGCGTCGACACGTCGCCGAGCTACTACGCGTGGAGCTTCCCCGAGCCGCTCCGCAGCCAGTACTTCGCGCAGTGGCACGCGGAGCACGATCCGAAACCTGGCGAGGCGCCGCCCGTCCGCGAGAGCGTGAGCTACCGGACCGATTCGTACGACGACACGCGCCCGCACCTGTGGAATTTCTTTCGCGCGGTGAAGACGCGGCAGCCGGTCGTGCAGGACGCGGTGTTCGGTCACCACGCGGCGCTCGCGTGTCACATGGCCAACGAATCGTACTTCCAGCGGAAAACGATGCTCTACGACGCCGCGGCCGACACACTGAAGAGCTGAGCCGCGCACGCGCGTGCGTCAGCGGCCAGTGCGCGGCGGCGGATTGTCAGCAGAGTCCTGACGCCGGCGCGCCGAGTCGCGGCCGGTCTGAAACAACAGCCAGACGGCGCCGCTCCCGAGCGCGGCAAGCAGCCAGGGCCAGCGGCGCTGGGGTTCCTGTCCCTGGAGCACGCGCTCCATGCGCCGCCGCGTGCTGTCGGTTGCCGGATCGCCGTCGAAGTACACGTAGTCGTCGCTCATGTCGATCGGGTGATGCTCCCTCAACTATTGCAGGCCGCCGCGCACCGACGTGATGCGCTGCGTGTTGAACCCGAGCCAGTGCATGCGGCCGATGTAGCGTGCGTGCTCGACCTTGATGCAGCGGTCCATGATGACGGCGAGCCCGCCGGCCTCGGCGATCCGTGCGCCGTCGGCGTTGATGACGCCAAACTGGCACCACAAGGCTCCCGCCCGGATCTTCACCGCCTCCTCGGCGATGCCGGGGAGCGCGTCCGGCGCGCGAAACACGTTGACGATGTCCACGGGCCCCGGCACGTCGACCAGGCTCTTGTAGCTCGTCTCGCCGAGAATCCGCGGCTCGCGCGGATTGACCGGAACGATCGTGTAGCCGTGCCGCTTCAGGTAATACCCGACGAAATAGCTCGCGCGCAGTTCGTTCGGCGAGAGGCCGACGATCGCGATCGTTCGCGCGTTGTAGAGCACGCGCTGGATCGTCAGCGGATCCTGATATCGCGTGAGATCCAATGCCGGAGCGTTGACTGGCGGCGTCATACCGTGGCGACCCCGCTCGCCGCCGCCGCGGCCACATGCGCGAAGCCCTGCTCGAGGTCCCAGACGAGATCGTCGGCCGATTCGGTGCCGACCGAGAGCCGGATCGTGCCCGCGCCGACGCCGGCCGCCGTCAGCTCCTCGTCGCTCAGCTGACGATGGGTCGTGCTCGCGGGATGGATGATCAGGCTCTTCGAATCGCCGACGTTCGCCAGGTGCGACCACAGCGTCACGCCGCGAATGAACTCCTGTCCGGCGGCGCGTCCGCCGCGGCAATCGAACGAGAACACCGCGCCGGCGCCGTGCGGCAGGTACTTGTCCACGAGCGCGCGCGAGCGGCTGTCGGGCAGTCCCGGGTAGGTCACCTTGGACGCGAGGGCGTGGCCCTTGAGGTATGCGGCCACGGCCTTCGCGTTCTCCACGTGACGCGCCATCCGCAGCGACAGCGTCTCGAGCCCCTGCAGGAACAGGAAGGCGTTGAACGGGCTCATCGCCGCGCCGAGATCGCGCAGCGTCTCGGCGCGCAGCTTCATGCAATACCCGTAGGTGCCGAACGTCTCGTGGAACTGCAGCCCGTGATACGCCGGCGACGGCTCCGCGACGACCGGGAAGCGCCCGTTGGACCAGTTGAACTGGCCCGAGTCGACGACCACGCCGCCAATGCTCGTGCCGTGGCCGCCGATGAACTTCGTTGCCGAGTGGACGACGATGTCCGCGCCCCACTCGATCGGGCGACACAGGTAGGGCGTCGCAAAGGTGTTGTCGACCATCAACGGGACCTGATGCTCGTGCGCGATCGCGGCCACCCCTTCGATGTCGAGGACGTTGCCCGCCGGGTTGCCAATCGTCTCGCCGTACAACACCTTGGTGTTGTCGCGCACCGCCGCCTTCCACGCGCCGAGATCGTCGGGATCGACCCAGGTCAACCCGACGTTCATCTTCCGGAACAGGTGCTTGAATTGATTGACCGACCCGCCGTAGAGCGCGGCCGACGAGACGACGTGATCGCCCGGCTGCAGCAGCGTGAAGAGCGCGGCGGCCTGCGCGGCGATCCCGCTCGCGAACGCCACCGCACCGCATCCGCCTTCGAGGTTCGCCATCCGCTCCTCGAACACCGCGACCGTCGGGTTCATGATCCGCGAGTAGGTGTTCCCGTATTCCTGCAGGTTGAAATACGCGGCCGCCGACTCCGGGTCCTCGAACACGTAGCTGGTGGTCTGGTAGATCGGGACCGCGCGCGCGCCGGTGTTCGGGTCGGGCCGCTGCCCGGCATGCACCTGACGTGTGTCGAACCCGAAAGCGCGGACCTGTTCGGTCCGGCGAGTGTCGTCCATCGAGCTGGTCTCCTAGGCGCCCTGCCGTTCGCGCGCGAGAAACTCCTGAATGATCGGCGTCTGCCGGCCCTCTTCCAACAGGAAACAATCGTGGCCGTAGGGCGCGTCGATGACGTGAGACTCGACCTCCTTGCCGAGCGCGCGCAGCGCATCGCTCAGCTGCTCCGAGCAGGACGGCGGATAGAGCCAGTCGGAACTGAAGGCGATGAGCAGCGTGCGCGCCGACACGTGGCGCAGCGCGTCGATCAGGCGGCCGTTGCCGTACTGCCGCGCGAGATCGAAATAGGTGAGCGCCCGCGACGTGTAGAGATACGTGTTGGCGTCGAACCGCTTCACGAACGCGTCGGCCTGATAGCGCAGATAGTTCTCGACCTCGAACTCCGGCTCCCGGAGCGTGTAGCGGATGTCGTCCGAGAACTGCAGGCGTCGGCCGAACTTGTCGCCGAGCGATTTCGCGGACAGGTAGGTGATGTGTCCGACCATCCGCGCGATGCCCATGCCGGCGTCGGGCGTGCGCCCGGTGCCGTAGTAGTCGCCACCCTGCCACGCCGGGTCCGCCATGATCGCGTTGCGCGCGATCGCGTTCCACGCGACCCCCTGCGGCTGCAGCGCCGCCGTGCTCGCGATCGCGACGATCGCGTCGACCCGATCGGGATACAGGATCGCCCATTCGAACGCCTGCATGCCGCCGAGCGACCCACCCGCGACGGCGGCAAGACGCGCAATCCCGAGTTCGTCGAGGAACGCGCGCTGGGTGCGGACCATGTCGGCGACCGTGATCACCGGAAAACCGGACCCGTACGGCCGGCCGGTCGCCGGGTCGATCGACGAGGGCCCCGTCGTCCCGCGGCAGCCGCCCAGCAGGTTGGTCGAGACGACGTAGTGGTGATCGGTATCGAACGCCTTGCCCGGACCGATCATGCCGTCCCACCAGCCAAGCCCCTTGCCCGACGTGCCGTCGCGGTCGTCGGCGGCGAACCCGTCGCGCGTGCTCTCCGCCGGCGGCCGCCGCGCGAAGCCGGCGGCGTGGGCGTCGCCGCTCAGGGCGTGGCACACCAGGACGACGTTGTCGCGTGCGGGAGAGAGCGTGCCGTAGGTTTCGTAGGCGATCCGGATCGGGTACAGGTCCCGGCCGCACTCGAGGCGCACAGGTTTCGGCAGATCGACGAACTGCGTGTCGACGGTGCCAACCGAACCGGCGGTGTTGGGCGCTGACGGGGCCATCTGCCGATCATATCGCCTGAATCGATCAAACCGGCGGGCCGTTGTATGATTCGAGGCTTCCGACAGAGGGTTCCTCCCGGTACCGAAAGGGGTTTGACGATGGCGATGGCGACGGTCAACAACGGTGTCAACGTGCAGGTGCTGCTCGATGCGCGCG
>JABFWM010000473.1 GCA_013362195.1 Acidobacteriota bacterium | reverse complement strand
GGTCGGCGCCGGCGCCGACGCGATCTCCTCGTCGAACACGTTCACGTCGATCCCGCTGATCGATCCGCGCTCGCTCGAGTTCGAAGTGAACGTCGACGGACAGGTCTCCTACGGCGGCCTGGGCGGTCCGGCAATCCTGCCGCTGTCGCTCGCGAAGATGGCGCAGATGACGACGGCGTTCCCGGATCGCAGCTTTTCGGGAATCGGCGGCGTGTCCGACTTCGCGCACGCGCTCAACTACTTCCTGGTCGGGTGCGGCACGGTGCAGGTGTGCACCGCCGCGATGCTCGATCACGCGATCGGCCCGAACGTGATCAAGCAGCTCGTCGGCGGCCTGCAGACGTTCCTCGACCAGCATGCCGAGAAAGGCTGGCGATCGGTCGACGACTTCCGCGGGCTGCGCCGCGATCGGATCGTCGCGCACTCGGAGATCAAACGCCCCGAGGCGCGCGACTACTTCGGCGGCCACGACGTGCCCGAAGGCTATGCCGCGCCGGCAATCGCCACCGATTCTCAGCGCTGACGCAGGTCCGCCTGCGCCGCGGCATCATCCCCGGCGCGCCGCGTCCTTCACCTGGTCGGGCGTCCAGCCGCGGGCCCGCAGCTCGCGGACGCCGGTCGCGCCGTCCGACTTGCTCAACTTCTGCGTCGGGCTCTGCATCAGCAGCCGGTGGTGCAGGAACGTCGGTGGACGGTCGCGTCCGAGCAGGCGGGCCAGTCGAATCTGCCGGCCGGTGGACGGCAGGAGATCCCCACCGCGAATGACGAGATCGATGCCCTGACGCCAGTCGTCCACGGTCACGGCGAACTGGTAGGTCCAGTTGCCGCGGCGATCGCGCAGCAGGAAGTCGCCACATTGCCGCGACGGATCCTGGGCCTGCGGCCCGAGCCGCTCGTCGACGAATCGCTCGACGCCCGGCTCGACGCGGACGCGCCATCCATAGCCGTCGGCGAGCGGAAGCCCGCGATCGCGGCAGTGGCCCGGGTAGCGCAGTTCGTCGTCTCTCGATGCGGACGACGCCCTGACCGGCGCAGCGCCGCGTGCGCGATCGCGCGCGGCAATCGCTTTGCGCGTGCAGTCGCAGGCATACACGAGCCCTCGGGCGCGCAGGATCTCGATCGCGTCGCGATAGATCGGATCGCGGTCGCTCTGCCGTCCGCCGGAAACATCCGCGTGGTAGCCGAGCCAGTCGAGATCTTCCAGGATGCCGGCCTCGTACTCGGGACGGCTTCGCTCGCGATCGTGGTCTTCAATCCTGAGCAGGACGCGTGCGCCGGAGCCCCAGACATGTTCGGCGTTGAGGACGTGGCCGAGGTGCAGCCATCCCGTCGGCGCGGGAGCGAAACGCGTCAGCACGGTTCGAGGTCGGGTTCGCGGTTCCGTCGCGCCCGCCTTCAGGCGCGACGCGCTGAGATGTTACCGGCGGACGGTCAGCACGAATGGACGTTCCGCGATCGACGCGTCGTCGCGCACGCTGACGACGAAGCGCCAGGTGCCGGTGCTGCTCGTCCTCCCGGAGATGACGCCGGTGGCCAGATCGAGGCGATAGCCGGGCGGCAGGCGGCCGGACGGAATCCACCACATCACCGTGCCGCGGGCGTTGGCGGTCTGCAGCGCCGCGGTGTAGGCCCGGCCGCGGCGTCCATCGGGCAGCGCCGCCGTCGCGATCGACAACGATGGACCGCCCTCGTCGTCGTCGCCGCCGTCGAGCCCCTTCAACTGGACGAGGAACACGTCCTGCCGCGCGGCGCCGCCGCGATCGCCCTGCGGATCGGTGCCGAGCGTTTTTTCCCAGTTCGACGTGAACAGTACCCAGCGTCCGTCGGGTGACACGTTGGGCCGCGGCGTGTACCAGAACGAGATGACCGACGGGTTGCCATCGTCCCGCACGTCGCTGCGATGGTGCGCGAAACGCCAGACCTCGGCGCCCTGGCCCTCGCCGACGCTGGTCTCCACGGCAATCACCTCATCGTCCCACGGGCGCCACGCGGCGTCGTTGTCGCCGTAGCGATACGTCGCCGTGATGAAGGGGACCAGTCGATCCGGCTGCGCGTTGTGCCAGCTGGGATGCTCGGCGAGGTACACCTCTTTCGGCGCGATCACCGGGCCGATCAGATCGCGCGAGGACAGCGGCCGCTCGAGCGCACGGATCTGCCACTGTGCCGCGTCCCACGTCGGCGATGCCGTGCAGCAGTCCTGGTTCACGGACATGCCGTAGCCGTACGCGTCGTGGCCGTTCGGGAGCGCGGTGGCGGACGGCATCGGCGTGATCGTGTCGGACGCCGTGTCCCACACGTAGACCGGCGCCGCATTGCGCGGTGCGGCGCGGTCCGCGCTGGTGGGGTAGAGCAGCACGAAGCGGCCGGTGCGATCGATGAAAGCGTGGTGCAGGTTGAAGTCGAGCGCGGTCGTGGTGCGGCGGCCGTCGAGCGTCGACCTCGCCGTGTCGAGCACGCGACGCGGTTGACGGTTGTCCTTGTCGAAGACGACGACGTAGTGATGGCGATCCTGAGAGGCGCCGCCGAAGAACGCAACCAGCCGTTCGGGGTCGCCCGAGCTCGATCCGATCCCGCCGACGAACGTCCCCGACAGGCCCGGCACCAGCTGATCGAGATCGAGCAGGCGCGTGTACTGGCCGCTGCGGAAATCGAATTGATCGATGGTGCGCAGCGACCCGCCGCTCGCGCTGCCGTAGATGAGCGCCGGAGTGACGTAGCTGAAATGTGGCTCGATGTAGAAGCGCAGCGTCAGGCCGCCTTCATCGTCGCGCGCCGCGTTGATGCGGGAGGCAGCGCCGCTCGACGCGTCGAAGGCGAACGGCACGATCGTGCCGTCGGTCGAGACCACGTAGAACAAGGAGCCGTCCGCGCTCCACGCGTTCTGATGCGTTCCCGAGGGCGTCCGGTAGGAGCGATCGAGATGTCCCGGACGGGTGGAGCGGTCGGTCACGCGCCACAGGCGCGAGCCGAACGCCGGATCGTTGAAGGAGAACCCGGCGGCGCCGAGCGTGACGAGCGCCGGCTTCGGGCGCGGCCCGCGATCCGTTACGGCATCGTAGTGCGCCGGCGGCTGGGCCGACGCGCGCGCACAGATCGCCAACACCGCCAGTGCGCCGACGAGGACACGCGTCATTCGTCATTCCAGTGTAGGGCTCGCGAGCAGGCGTGTCTACGCGCCTGAGCCGTTTGTCCCACTCGGCTCAGGGCTTACGGCTCAGGGTTCACTCAGGGCTTAGGCCTGAAGGCCTAAGCCTCAGGGCTAATGGTGAATCGCGCGGACGCTTGACACGCGCCCTGAGGCGGGTGTATTAAACCTATAGGTTAATTAACTTGTTGGTTTATTAAGGCCGATGACCACCGACCATCTCACGCTGACGTTTGCGGCGCTCGCCGATCCCACGCGACGCGCGATCCTCGCGCGGCTCGCCTCGGGGGAATGTTCCGTATCGGCCCTGGCTGAGCCGTTCGACATGAGCATGCCCGCCGTCTCGAAGCACCTGCGCGTGCTCGAGCGCGCCGGGCTGATCATGCGCCGCCGTGAAGCGCAGTGGCGGCACTGCCGCATCGAGGCGGCGCCGCTCAAGGAGGTGGCGGAATGGATGGAGAGCTACCGCGAGATCTGGGAACACCGCCTCGATCAGCTCGACGACTATCTCCACACGCTTCAGAAGGACAAAGAAAAGGAGAAGAGACATGCCCGTAAGCCGCGCTCGAAATAGCGACTCGTTCCAGGCAACCACGCCCGCGGATCGCGAGATCCGGCTGACGCGTCTGTTCGACGCGCCGCGCGAACTCGTCTGGGAGGCGATGTCGAAGCCGGAGCACGTCCGCCGCTGGTGGGGCATCCTCTCGGACGAGCACTCCGTGGCCGCCTGCGACATCGATCTGCGGCCGGGCGGCCGGTGGCGCTTCGTCGGCCGCGGCCCGCAGGGCGAGTACGCGTTCTCGGGCGAGTATCGCGAGGTCACGCCCCCGGAACGCGTCGTCTTCACCGAGATATTCGAGCCGTTCTTCGACGGGCCGTCGCTGGTGACGTCGACGCTCACCGAGGAGGACGGCAGGACGCGCCTGACGGTGACGGCGGAGTATCAGTCCCGCGAGGTGCGCGACATGGTCCTGGGCAGCGGCATGGCCAGGGGCGCGGCAATCAGCTACGACAGGCTGGAAGATGTCGTGCAGGAACTGCAGCGCGCCTGATCGCGCGCGCGTGAGGATGACCGGCGACGGCCTGTCACACGGGGCAGGGCGGGTCGCGAGACCCGGCCTATGCTGCCCGTGTGGCGGGTCCCCACCACGCGATCATTTCTTCACCGTCTCTGTGCCGCTCACCGGAATGCCGCAGACCGTGCCCGTGTAGTTCACGACGACATTCGCGGCGTCCTGCGTCGCCTTGCCGTTGTTGAAAATGAACGGGCAGTTGACGCCCCCTTGACTCACGAGCCCTGTCGCGCTCCAGTTCAGCGTCGAACCGGACAGCGTTCCAGTGCCGGAGCCGGTCACGTTGATGCCGCCGCCGCAGGTCCCCGAGAAGGTGACGTTCGCGGTGGACGCGGTCAGCGGGATCACCGTGTACTTCACGTTGCCGCACCCCGTGGCCGGGGTGGAGGGCGTCACCGACGACCACGTCCCCGCGAACACGTCCATGCTCACGGAAGGGGACGGGGAGGTGGGCGATCCCGACGAACCGTCCTTCTTGTTTCTATTGAACAGATCGCAGCCTGCGCTGAGCGCAGCGGTGAGCACGACGGCGGCGGCGAACGAAACGGTGGTGCGCATTGGTGCCTCCAGAGAAACCAGGGTGATCCTGATTATCGGCAGGAGTTGCACACTTCTGCAGTGTACGGCGGGTCTGAAGACCCGCCCTCCATCGGTGGCGGCCCTCCCCGTCAAGATCCGCCTTCCTCTGTCAACGTGGCGGGGCGTCCTCCGATCATCATTGATCGATGCGCGCGAGCCCGACCCCGATGCGCTGGTGTCCGTCTCGTTCGCCGGCGCTCCTCCGTCATCCTCGAGGAGTGTCATATGATGGCCAGTTCATGGCGTTCGAAGGCGTCTACTCCGTCCTCCCTACGGCCTTTTCCGATTCCGGCGAGCTCGACGAGGCGAGCCTGAAGCAGGTCGTCGATCTCTTCATCAGCAAAGGCGTCAACGGGCTGACCGCGCTCGGCGTGACCGGCGAGGTGGCCCGGCTCGAGGATCGCGAACGGGCGCGCGTGCTCGAAGTGGTCGTGACACACGCCGCCGGCCGCGTGCCAATCGTGGCCGGCACCAGCGCCGAAGGCACGCGCACGTGCATCGCGTACAGCCGTCAGGCGAAAGCGATCGGCGCGTCGGCGGTGATGGTCAGTCCGCCGCGGATGGCCAAGCTCAACTCGGACGCCGTCGTGCGGCACTACCGCGCGCTTGCGGACGCGGTCGACATCCCGATCGTCGTGCAGGACTATCCGCCGATTTCCGGTTTCGCGATGGAGCCGTCGCTGCTGGCGCGGATCGCGTCGGACGTGCCGTCGGCGCGGACGATCAAGCTCGAGGATCCGCCGACGCCGCTGAAGACCGCGCGCATCCTGGAACAGGCGCGCGGCACGACGGTGCAGATCTTCGGCGGCCTCGGCGGCGTGTTCCTGCTCGAGGAGCTGATGTCCGGGGCGACCGGCGCGATGACCGGGTTCGCGTTCCCCGAGATTCTCGTCCGCATCGTCGCCTCGTTCCGCGCCGGGCGGATCGATGACGCCGCCGACCTGTTCTACCGCACGGTGCCGCTGATGCGCTTTGAATTTCAGGACGGCATCGGCATGGCGATTCGCAAAGCGGTCCTGCACCGCCGCGGCGCGCTGACGAGTCCGGCGACGCGTGCGCCCGCCGGGGCGATGGACGCGGCAACCGCGCAGGCGCTCGACCGCGTGCTGGCGTGGGTGACGTCGCAGAAAGGACTGGAATGGATCTCGGTCTGAAGGGCAAAGTCGCGATGGTGTCCGGGGCGAGCCGCGGCCTCGGGTTCGCCGTGGCGGAAGCGCTGGCGCGCGAGGGCGCGACGGTGGCGATCTCGTCGAGCAGCAAGGAGGCGATCGACGCGGCGGCGAAGCGGTTGTCGTCCGCCGGCGCGACCGCGATCGGCACGGCCGTCGACGTGCGCAAGGGCGATCAGATTGCCGCCTGGACGACCGAGACCATCGAGCGGTTCGGCGGCGTCGACCTGCTGTTCGCGAATGCCGGCGGGCCGCCGGCCGGCACCACGCTCTCGTTCGACGATGCGGCGTGGCAGAACGCGGTGGACCTGCTGTTGTTCAGCACGATCCGCATGATTCGCGCGGCCGTGCCCTCGATGAAATCCCGCGGCGGCGGATCGATCCTCGTGACGACGTCCTCCTCAGTGAAGGAGCCGATCCCGAACCTCGCGTTGTCGACGGTGGTGCGCGCCGGCGTGTCGGCGCTGGCGAAAACGCTCTCGCTCGAACTCGCGCCCGACCGGATTCGCGTCAATCAGATCATTCCGGGCCGCATCGACACCGACCGCGTGCGCCATCTCGACCGGATCGCGGCAGAGAAACAGCAGATCAGCGAGGATCAGGCGAAAGCAAGATCAATGGCGGCCATTCCATTCGGGCGCTATGGCGAGCCGCCTGAGTACGGCCGGGTGGCGGCCTTCATGCTCTCTGAGGCGGCGGGCTACATGACCGGCGCCACGGTGCAGGTTGACGGCGGCGCGATGCGGTCGGTCCTGTAGGGGACGTTCATGTCGTTGATGAGGAAAGTCCTGCTCGCCGGGTCGACGTCGCCGTGGCTGCGCGAACAGGCGACCAGGCGTGCGTTCGTGCGCAAGTCGGTCTCGAGGTTCATGCCCGGCGAGAAGATCGACGATGCGCTGACCGCCGCGGCGACGCTCAAGCCGCAGGGCATCACGACGATCCTCAC
>JABFWM010000605.1 GCA_013362195.1 Acidobacteriota bacterium | reverse complement strand
CCGGCACGGCACACGCCGCCCCGACGAGCGGCAGCCGGTTCCAGGAATGCCCGGGCGGGATCGCCGCCTGATCGGGCCTGAGCGCCGCGCGTTCGGGTTCGGGAATCATTCAGGACTCCAGCAGATCGACGTGCCTCGCGCCCAGCGACTGCAGCAGCGTCCGCGTCGCCGACGGATCGAACCGCGGGTCCCACGATTCAATCGAGATGAAGAACGCATCGTCGGTGACGCGCTCGAAGACCTTGGATCGAAAGAGCGGATGGTGGTGCATCGGCAGGCGGTTGATCCCGAGCATGCCGACGACCGCGCCAAGCGCAGCGAAGAGGACGCCAAGCTCGAAGGTGATCGGAATGAAGGCGGGCCACGCCAGGTACGGCTTGCCGCTGATCACGAGCGGGTAGGCGCTGGCGTGCACCCACCACTGCAGCCCGAAGCCGAGTGCGGCCCCGGTCAGTCCCGTCACCAGGACGATCCACGGAAGCGGCGATCGCCGGAGACCCATGGCCTTCTCGAGGCCGTGCACCGGAAACGGCGTGTGGGCGTCCCAGCGCGTGAACCCCTCGTCGCGCACGCGCTCGCACGCGCGATAGAGGTCCGCCGGGTTCGCGAATTCGGCGAGCACGCCGTAGCAGGGCCCGTTCGGGAGCTGCGGAAGAAGCAGGGCCATCAGGAGGCTCCTTCGGCCGCGGGCGCTGGTCCGCCGCTGGCCGGCACGCTCACGCGGCGATCCGGCGCGTCGCGTCCGCGCCCGTGTGGCCCATGCGGATCCGCCTGCGGCAGGACCGTCTTCACTTCCGCGGTCGCCACCATCGGAAGGAAGCGCACGAACAGGCAGAACATCGTGAAGAACAGCCCGAAGCTCCCGAGCAGGCACGAGACGTCCCACACCGTCGGCGTGAAGTAGCCCCACGCCGACGGCAGGAAGTCACGGTGCAGCGACGTGACGATGATCACGAAGCGCTCGAACCACATGCCGATGTTGATCACGATCGACAGCACGAACAGGATCGGAATGCTCGTCCGCGCCTTCCTGAACCAGAAGATCTGCGGGCTGATCACGTTGCAGCTGATCATGATCCAGTAGGCCCACGCGTAGGGACCGAGCGCGCGGTTCATGAAGGTGAAGAACTCGTAGGGGTTCCCGCTGTACCACGAGGTGAAGAATTCCGTCGCGTAGGCAAAGCCGACCATCGATCCGGTGACCAGCATGATCTTCGCCATGTAGTCGAAGTGCCGGAGCGTGATGATGTGCTCGAGGCCGAACGCCGTCCGGCAGATCACCATCAGCGTCAGCACCATCGCGAAGCCGGAGAAGATCGCCCCGGCAACGAAGTAGGGCGGGAAGATCGTCGTGTGCCACCCGGGCAGCAGCGACACCGCGAAGTCCATCGAGACGACGGAGTGGACGGAGAGGACGAGCGGCGTCGCCAGCGCGGCGAGCACGAGATAGGCGCTCTCGTAGTGGTGCCACTGCCGCACGGAACCGCGCCATCCCAGCGCGAACAATCCGTACACGAACCGCCGCGTCGGCGTCTTCGCGCGATCGCGCATCGTCGCCAGGTCCGGGATGAGGCCGACGTACCAGAACAGCGCCGACACCGTGCCGTACACGCTGACCGCGAACACGTCCCAGAGCAGCGGGCTGCGGAAGTTGGGCCACATGCCCATCTGGTTCGGGATCGGGAACATCCAGTACGCGACCCAGACCCGTCCGACGTGGATGCCCGGGAACAACATCGCGCACATGACGGCGAAGATGGTCATCGCTTCCGCCGAGCGATTGATCGACGTGCGCCATTTCTGCCGGAAGAGAAAGAGGATCGCGGAGATCAGCGTCCCGGCGTGGCCGATGCCCACCCAGAACACGAAGTTCGTGATGTCCCAGGCCCAGCCGACCGGAACGTTCAGCCCCCAGATGCCGATGCCCTCCCAGAACAGCCACGACACGGCAATGCCGAGCAGCCCGAGCAGCGCGAGAGACGGCAGGAAAAAGAGCCACCAGCCGAGCGGCGCCGGCCCCTCGACCGGCTCGGCGACCGCCTCCGTGATGGCATGGAAGTCCGGCGAACGCAGGATCAGCGCGGGACGACCGGCGACTGGATTGTCGAGGAGTTCCGCTTCCGTGTGGGCCAAGCCGCTCCCCTGGTGAAAAGTGGCCGTTTGTACATCGCGGCTTTGCGGGGAGTCAAGCGCTGAGATGCCGGCCGTCGTGGCCCCGGGGGCCTGTCGTCGGTCCCGGCGGGGCCACACCAGCGGCAGCCGCGAGCGCCGTTTACGTCGCGGCCGCCCGGCGCGCCAGCTGAGTGAGCTGAATGCGATTGCCGCAGGTGTCGTCCAGCATCGCAATGATCGAGGCCGTCACGTCCGTGGGCGGCATCGTGAACTCGGCGCCGCGGCCCTTCATCCGTTCGTAGTCGCCCTTGACGTCGTCGGTGAAGAACATCGCCGCGGGCTGCCCCTGCTGGAACATCGCCTGCTGATACGCCTTCGCCGTGGGACTGTCGTTCAGCGCCAGCTGCAGCTCGGTGCCGTCCCGCTCCTCGGGTGAAACCACCGTCAGCCAACGGTAGGGACCGTTGCTGACATCGGCCTTCTTGGCAAAGCCGAGTACCTCGGTATAGAAACGCAGGGCCTTGTCCTGGTCGTCCACGTAGACGCTGGTCAGCTTGATCCTCATGTCGCTTCTCCTTGTGCGCCGGGCCTGTCACATCGCCGGCGTCCCGTCCGTCAGTACAATGACGGACCGCGGACGAGGAATGTGACGATGTCCACACCCGAGCGGCTCGCCGGGCAGTTCGAAGAGCACCGATCGCACGTGCGGGCGGTAGCCTATCGCATGCTCGGATCGATCGCCGAGGCCGAGGACGCCGTGCAGGAAGCCTGGATCCGCTTGAGCCGCACCGATGTCAGCGGTGTCGACAACCTGCGGGCATGGCTGACGACGGTCGTGGCGCGCGTGTGTCTCGACATGCTGCGCACCCGGGCGTCGCGCCGGGAGGATCCCTTGGACACGCACGTGCCGGATCCGATCATCCGCGCCGTAAGTATTCGCGAGCAGGGGCCCGAGAGCGACGCCATCGTCGCCGACGCGGTCGGCCTGGCGCTGCTCGTCGTGCTCGAGAAGCTGGAGCCGGCGGAACGGCTCGCATTCGTGCTCCACGATGTGTTCGGGATGACCTTCGAGGAGATCGCGCCCGTCGTGGATCGATCGGTCGTGGCCACGCGGCAGCTCGCGAGCCGCGCGCGCCGGCGGGTCCAGGGCCAGACGCCGACGTCCGAGGCCGACCTGCGGCAGCAGCGCCACGTCGTCGACGCGTTTCTTGCGGCCGTGCGGAACGGCGACTTCGAAGCGCTGCTTGCCGTGCTCGATCCGGACATCGTGCTGCGGGCCGATGGCGGCGCGGTGAAGGGCATGTCGCGCCTCGTGCGTGGGGCTCAGGCGGTCGTGACGCAGGCCGCGGCGTTCTCGAGGATCGCATTGTCCAATCAGGTGGTCCTGGTGAATGACAACATCGGCGTGGTGACGCGCCTTCCGGACGGGCGCCCGTTTTCCGTCATCGGCTTTACGATCGCCGGCGGCAGAGTCGTGGAGATGGACATTCTGGCGGATCCAGAGCGACTCGGCCGGCTGGATCTGTCATCCATCGAACCTTGAACCAGCGGCGATCATCACCGGCATCGCCGTCCGGATCTGCCAGGGATGTGCATATGAAAAAGTCAGACGTGAGCGAGCGACAGTCGGCAGCGGAACTGATCTCGCAGAGAATCGCCGACCTCGGCGACTGGCGCGGGAAGACCCTCAAGAGGATCCGCGCGCTGATCAAGGAAGCGGATCCGGACGTTGTCGAAGAGTGGAAGTGGGTCAAACCGACGAACCCTGGCACGCCGGTGTGGTCGCACGGCGGCATCATCTGCACCGGCGAATCCTATAAGAGCGTCGTCAAGCTGACGTTCGCCAGGGGCGCGTCTCTCCCGGATCCGGCCGGTCTTTTCAACTCGAGTCTCGACGGAAACATACGGCGCGCGATCGACATCCGCGAGGGAGAGGACGTCGACGCATCAGCGTTCAAGGCGCTCGTGCGCCAGGCCGTCGCCGTCAACACGTCTCGCAAGCCGGAACCGTCGAAGACGAGGAAGTCCTGAGCGCCTGTATCGAATGCACCCGATTCGGCTCCGCCCTCATCGCATCGGCGGCCCTTCCGCGGCCCGCGCTCAGGACCGCCCGGTTTTGGCGCCCCCCAGCAGCGGCAGGACGAACAGATTCGCGAGGATGTCGATGACCGTGCCGAACACGACCACGAGTCCAAACCGCTGGCTGGGCGGGAAATCAGAGAGCAGGAAGATCGCAAAGCCGGCAGCGATGATCACGTCCGAATAGACGATCCCGCGCCACTGCTCGTCGCGGGCGGCAATCCACGCGTCCCAGCCTGTCCGGCCGTCACGTTGCGCGCGCCGGACGCCGAACATCAGGTGCACCATCGAGTCAATCGCCATGCCGATGCAGATGTTCGTCGCCGGCGCCGAGATGATGTCGACCGGCACTCCCGCCAGTCCGACGCCGCCGAGCATGCACAGCGGCACCAGCGAAAGGCTCACGATCATCGCGGCGGCGCCGCGAAGCGATCGCGCGACGACAACGGCGATGACGCTGAACAACACCATCAGCCAGAAGAGGCCGGTGGTGACGCTCGACGCGACGAGTCGCGCCATCTCACCCTGAAGAACATAGATCCCGCCGACGAGCACCGGCTTGAAGCCATGGCGGTGCACGACTGCACGAAGATCCCGCACGACGTCCATGCGCTTGGCGGTGCGGCCGCGTTCGACCATGCGGAGGTAGAACACCGTCTCCGTCCGATCCGGCGTGATGAACGTGCGCGCGACCCGGCCGTATTTCGGTTCCTCGAGCGTCTCCACGATGTGCTCGGTTGAGAACAGAAACGAGAGCGGCCGGCGGCGCCCCTCGGCGATCAGGAGCGGCAGCGAGATCACGGTGCCGACCGCCTTGTGCTGCTCCAGTGCTTCCTGCAGCGCCCACAACTGCTTGTACTCGTCTTTGTGGTTCAGCGGCCGGCCATCGGCAGCGGTGACCACGAGCGTCAGCGGGTTCGAGCCGCCATTGCGGTCCACGTATTCCAGTCCTTCCCGAAGCGGCTGGTTCGGCTTGAAGTATTGGAGCAGGGTCGGGTCCGTATCGAGGCGTGTCAAGCCGGTCCCGATGATGAGGCTTGCGACGACGACGCCAATCGACAAGGGGACGAACCGGCCCGACCAGAAGGCACGGCTCGGGCCCTTCTGGGAAAATGCGTGCTCGTGGGGCGTCGTCCACGCCAGGAACGCGGGATACATCGCGTACGAGCACACGAGCGCGATCGCCGACCCGATGATGCCGCCGGCCCCCAGTTCGCGGAGCGGCTTCGCCTGGACGAACAGCAGGCTGGCAAATCCCAGCGACGCACAGACCATCGACCAGAACGACGGCGCAAACGTCATCCGGCGCGCCGCCGCCGCCAGGGCGTTGCCGCGTCCTTTGGTTCCACGCGACAGCGTCTGCCAGTTGAATGTCATGTAGACGAGGTGCGACAGCGCGATGACGAACACGATGATGCCAAGGTTCGCCGTCAGCACGCCCACTTTCCTGCCGGCGAGCGACTGGACCATCAGCGTCGCCAGCACCGCCGTGGTGCACGTCGCGAGCATGCCGACGGCCAGTCGTGCCGATCGGAACACCCACCACATCGCCACGCCGAACAGCGCGATTGCGGTGAGACCGAAATATGCCGCGTCGTGGCCGATGCTGCGCCGGATCATCTCGACGACATAGGGCGCCCCGGCCATGCGGATCCGGAAGTCGCTGCGATCGAATTCGCCGATGACCGTTTCGATGCGTTGAATCAACGGCCCCGGATTGCTGGCGGACGTGAGGACGATGATGTTGCTCGAGCGGCGGTTGTCGGCGATCAGCAGCCGGCTCCAGAACGGGCTCTTCGCCGCATCCTCGAAATCGTCCGGTCCATCGGCAAGACTGCGGACGCCGGTCACCGCCGGCATGGCAGCCAGCCGCGCGCTGAGCCGCTGAACCCTTTCGAGGTACGGGCCGGCGGCGATGTTCGGCGCGGCCACGCTCAAAATGAGCTGACTGCCCGAGGGAAACCGCCGGTCGATGGCGTTCGATTCCTGCAGCTGCGGATCGTCGGACGAAAAGAAGAACTGCTGATCGACGTGCGGCGTGAGATCTACGACGAGGAAGGTGCTGGCGACAAATACCCCGCTGATGGCGAGCATGAGCCAATGCCGCCAGCGCCGGGTTTCAGTGTTTCTCTGCGCCTTCACCGGCAAGGCCGCGTGCATCGAGCGAGCCAGGATCCGCTGCGGGATGTTGCCCCTCTCGACTGCACGGACTTTGCAGCAGTCGCTCGAATCATGCGAACCATAACGCTGCCTCTGCCGATGATGGGATTCGTGATCGTGACGCGCGCCGCGCTCGCGGCCGGGCTGGCGCTGAGATTCGGCGATCGCATCCCCGACCGGCAGCGCCGCGCGGTTGGAACGGCGTTGATCGCGGTCGGCGCGGTGACAACGGTCCCAATCGTGTCATGGCTCTTCCGGAGAGGGCGTGCCGTGCCGGCGAATGCCGGCATCGCTCCGGCGCCGACTACGCAACCGGCACGATACTGAAAGCGGGAACGAAGCCGTGCGACTCGATGCAACGCTGATGAACGCGATCAGCACCTATGGCGCGTGGCTCGTTGGCGGTGTCGTTGCCGTCGAGAGCATGGGCATCCCCGTCCCCGGCGAAACGATGCTCGTCACCGCCGCGGTGTACGCAGGCGCCAGCGGGAAGCTGAGCATCACCCACATCATCCTCGCCGCGATCGTTGGTGCCATCGCTGGCGACAATGCCGGTTTCTGGA
>JABFWM010000619.1 GCA_013362195.1 Acidobacteriota bacterium | reverse complement strand
GATCGCTCGGCGACGCGATTCGGGCAGCCGGCCCGCGCATGAAGCACCTGCACGCCTGCGAGAACGATCGCGGCACGCCGGGCCAGGGGCACGTGCCGTGGCCGGAAGTCGCCGACGCGTGCCGCGCGATCGGCTACGACGGCCCTGTCGTGATCGAGACGTTCAACCAGGGCATAAAAACAATGGCGCGAGCGGTGGCGATGTGGCGCCCGCTCGTGCCGTCGCCGGAGTTTCTCGCAACGGAAGGTCTCCGGCACCTGCGCCGACTGTTCAACCCGTAATCAGTCGTCGGGCGCGTGCCGGGTCTGAAGACCCGGCCTACACCTGTGCCGGGTCTGAAGACCCGCCCTACACCTGTGCCGGGTCTGAAGACCCGCCCTACACCTATGCCGGGTCTGAAGACCCGCCCTACACCTGTTTGTCTCGCCGCCAGCACTCGCCCCATGCAGGCCTTGCCGACGCGCCGCACGTGATGCGCGCTCTCCCCGTGTGCGTCAGCGCACCGGCGCCGCACGCAGACGGTCAGAACGCGAAGCGCGCGGCGAGCTGGAACTGGCGCGGCGGGTACGCGGCGAGCGACTGGCCGAACGTGACGCGATCGACGAAGCTGTCGGGCAACTGCAGGTTGCGCCGGTTGAGCGCGTTGAAGACTTCCAGGCGCAGCGTGACGAGACGCCGCGCGCCGAGCGCCAGGCGCCGGCTGACCATCGCGTCGAGCGTGGCGTAGCCCGGTCCAACGATGCTGTCGCGTCCGGCGCTCCCGAACGCGTACTTCGGCGCGATGACGAACGTGCGGCCGCGATACGTGCCGCCGCGCGCGCCGGCAAGCGGCCCGGCGATCTCGTTCGGCCGATCGTAGGCAAACGTGCCGCCGCCGACGTTGCCGGTGTTGCTGTTGTCGAAGCTCACCCGCGGAGTGAACGGGCGCCCCGACTGCGCGGTCCACACCGCGCTCGCCTGCCAGTTGCGCAGGATGCGCGGTCCGGCCTGCGGCGTTTCCGCCGACGCGGTCAGCACGAGCCGTTGCCGCACGTCGAAATCCGACGGCCCCCACTCGGCCCCGAGGTCGCGGCTGTTCTGCGGCGTGTTGTCGTCGCCGTCGGTCGCAAGAAAGGCGGAGGTGTCGTCCATCGACTTCGCGAGCGTGTACGCGGCGCGGACCGACACGCCGCGCCGGGGACGCCGCACCGCGCTCAGCTCCAGCGCGTCGTACTGCGACGATGCGGTGGATTCGACGAGCAGCACGTCGCCCAGCGCGGGCAACGGACGGCGCGGATCGAGCGGGCCCGGGCCCGGCACCGGTTGATTGATGTTCCGCTTCCGCACCAGATCCGAGCCGCGCACGCCGACGTAGCGAGCCGCCACCGTCGTCCCGCGAAGGATCGTCTCGAGCCCCGCCGTCGCCTGCTGCGTATACGAGGTGCGCAGGTCGGGATCGATCGTATTGATGGCAGAGCGCGGCGAGAAGCCGCGGCCGGCGGGAAACGGATTCGCGAGCGTGAGCGGCTGCGCGCCGGGGAAGAACAACCGCAGCGACCAGTAGGGCGGATTGAAATACAGCGCGGAGTTTTCGATCAGCGTGCCCGAATCGTAGAACACGCCGTAGCCGCCGCGCACGATCCAGCGTCCCGTCCCGTTCACGTCCCAGCTGACGCCCGCCCGCGGCGCGACGTCGTTGTAGTCCCCGTGCAGCCCCGATCGCGGCACGCCATCCTCGCCGACCTGGCGCAGTGTCAGCGTATCGAGGTCGAGGATGCGCATCCGATTGTCGGCGTCGTAGGGCGGCGCATTCAGCTCGTAGCGCACGCCGGCGTTCACCGTCACCCGCGAGGTCACGCGCCAGTCGTCCTGGACGAAGACGTTGCCCGCCCACGTGCGGAGCGCCTGGCGATTGTCGTTGACGCCGAGCAGCGAGAGCGTCGGGAACCCGAGCAGCAGGTCGGCAAGCGGCTGGCCGGTGAAGGCGCCGCTGAACGTCGCCTGCCCGCGCGCGAACAGGTGGTTGTAGCCGTCGGACCGATAGGTGCGCAGGTCGCCGCCGCTCTTCACATGATGACGGCCGCGGTCGAACGTCAGCGCATCCGACACGTGGATCGTCCGCGTGCGGCGGACGACCGGCAGGTTGGGATCGTCGCCGAGCGTCTCGAACCCGGGGACGACCAGCGTCGGGAAGCCGAGGTCCGTATCGCCGATCGCTGGCGGCGTCATCCCCAGGGCCGCGAAGCCGTTGCGGCCGGCGCTCTGCGGCAGGTTTTCGCGCCGCAACGCGTTCACGCCGACGCGCAGCTCGTTGAAGATGCGCGCGGTCAGCGCCTTCGTCAGGCCGGCAGCGGCGTTGTGGCCCTGATCCAGCACCGAGATGCCGAAGCCGGGGAGGTTGCGCGCGCGCACCGGGAACGGCTGCTTGCGAGTATCCCGGCTGAAGCTGTAGCGGAACATCAGCGGGCTGCCGCGCCACACGGTGTGGTCGGTCTTGATCGTGACCTGTCCCGCCGCCCGCGTCGCGAGCGGCGAGGCGACGAAGTTGGCCTGCGGATCGGCGCGATTCGGCGCCGGATACTGGTTCGCGGCGGCGGCGCCGGCGGCGCTCAGCCGCGACGACGGAACCATGTTGCCGGGGAACGGCTGCCCGGTGAACGGGTCGCGAATCGTCACCCCCGACGCGCTGAAGTCGCCGCCACGCTCCGCCGCGGTGGGCACGTGGGCGAGGCGCGTGTCCGCTTCGCGGCCGTCGGTGCCCTCGGCATTCAGGAAGTAGAACGAGCGTGAGAGCCACAGCGGCCCGCCCAACGTGCCGCCGAACTGGTGCCGCTGCAGCAGCGGCTTCGGGCCGTCGCCGGTGTCGAGGGCGTTTCGCGAGTCCAGCGCGGAGTCGCGGAAGAACTCGTACAGCGTTCCGTGCAGCGCGCGCGTCCCCGACTTGAGCACCATGTTCAACTGCGCGCCGGCGCTGCGGCCGTACTCGGCGTCGTAGGTGTTCTGCAGGACCGCGAACTCCTGAATCGCGTCGAGGCTCGGGTTGATCACCAGGCGGTTGAGGAACTGATCGTTGTTGTCGACGCCGTCGAGGAGGTAGTTGTTCGCGGCCTCCCGCGCACCCGCGCTGTTCACGCCGGTATTGCCTTGCGTCGAGAGGCGCGAGCCTGGCGCCGGAGGCACCATGCCGGGCGCCTGCGTCGCGAACGCCAGCGCCTCGCGCTCGGCGACGGGCAGGATCTCCAGCGTCGGCGCATCGAACACCGCGCCGATCGCGCTGTTGCCGATGCGCAGCGTCGACGCATCCGCTTCGACGACGACCTGCTCCGTGTAGGCGCCCGCTTCGAGCAGCAGCGTCAGTCGTCCACGCGCCGCGGCCTCGAGATGAATGTCGCGGACGACGGCGGTCTTGAAGCCGCTGCGGACGCCGGTCAGCGTGTAGCTGCCCGCCGGCAGCCGCACCAGCCACGTCGTCCCATCCTCGACGGTCGTCCCGACGCGGGTCGTGCCGGTATCGTTGTTCGTGATCGTCACGACCGTCCCGAGCACGGGTGCGCCCGTCGCGTCACGCGCTTCTATTAATAAGGTTGCGCCAGCCGTCTGCGCGGAGGCGGCCGCGGGGAAGCCGGCGACGAGGAGCAGCAGCAGAGCGAGCACGACGCGCTGGGATGAGTTCACAGCAAAAATTTATACCAGTTGTTCATTCCCACGTAGGGCGGGTCTTCACCCGCCTCAGCGTAAGGCGCGTCAGCGCGGCTGGTTGCCGGGTCTGACCCGGCCGGGTCTGAAGACCCGGCCTACATGTGAACAACGAGGCGTCTCCTTGTAATTTGCTGTGCTATTTTGTGCGCGCCATGACGCCCGTCTCCCGCCGCATCGCAGTCGTCGTGTCCGCATGCGCACTCTCCGGCGCGATCATCGTCAGCCAGACGCAATCGCCGCAGGACCCGGACGCGACCGCGGACTTCCTCAAGCGCCCGCCGGTGGTGCGGCTCGATCCCGGGAAGGAGCAGGAGCTGTTCCTCCTGCCGCCCGGCTACACGATCGAGCTGGTCCTCTCCGATCCCCTCATCCAGGATCCGGTCGGCGTGACCTTCGACGGCAACGGACGCATGTACGTGCTCGAGATGCGCTCCTACATGCGCGACGCGGACGGCAGCGGCTCGCGCGATCCGATCAGCCGCATCTCGCGCCACGAGGACACCGACGGCGACGGCGTCTACGACACGCACACCGTGTTCGTCGACAACATGGTCATGCCGCGCAACGCGTTTCCGCTCGAGGACGGCGTGATCCTCGGCCTCGAAACCGACAATCGCGATCTCCACAAGTACACCGACACGAACGGCGACGGCGTCGCGGACAGGAACGAGGTCTTCTACCCGGCGTTCGGCCGCGTCACGAACATGGAATGGCAGCCGGGCGGCATCACCTGGGCGCTCGACAACTGGCTGTACTCGACCTACAACCCGTTCCGCCTCCGCCTCGCGCCGAACGGCAAGGTGCTGCGGGAAGAGACCGAAGCCAACGGTGGACAGTGGTGGTCGGCGCAGGACAATTACGGCAAGGTCTGGTGGGTCGACGGCGGCGGCGAGATCGGCCCCGTGAACTTCCAGACGCCGATCGTCTACGGCGCGTTCAACGTGCCGGACAATTTCGAAGCCGATTTCCAGGTGCCCTGGCCCGCGCCCGGCGGGATCTCCGACATGCAAGGCGGCATGCGCCGCGTGCGGCTCCCCGACGGGACGCTCAATCACTTCACCGCGGCATCAGGGGTCGAGATCTATCGCGGCGATCGGCTGCCGCCGGATGCGGTCGGGGATCTCTTCTTCAACGAGCCGGTCGGCCGCATCGTCCGCCGCGCCAAAATCGTCGTCACCGACGGGCTGACGCAGCTGCGGAACGCCTACGTGCAGTCGGAGTTCGTGCGCTCGACGGATCCGCTGTTCCGTCCGGTCAGCATCCACAATGCGCCGGACGGCTCGCTGTACCTGGTCGACATGTACACGGGGATCATCCAGGATGCGCAGTGGTCCGGGCCGGGCACCTACCTGCGGCGCAAGATCGAGCAGTACGAACTGGACAAGCAGCACAACTGGGGACGCATCTGGCGGATTCGACACGAGGGCCAGTCGCCGGACCGGACGCCGCCGCGGATGTACCAGGAAACGCCAGCGCAGCTGGTCGCGCATCTCGCGCATCCCAACGGCTGGTGGCGCGACACGGCGCAGAAGCTGCTCGTGCTGAAGCAGGACAAGAGCGTCGTCCCCGCGCTGAAACAGATGGCGCGCGGATCGACGAGCCAGCTCGCGCGCATCCACGCGCTGTGGACGCTCGAAGGGCTCGGCGCGCTGGACGCGCCGCTCGCGCGCGAGTTCATCAGGAGCCCGGATCCGCAGCTTCGCATTCAAGGCATCCGGGCGAGCGAGTCGCTCTACAAGGGATCGCGGGGCGAGAAGTCGTTCGCCGCCGACTATCGCGCGATGACGAAAGATCCCGATCCCAACGTCGCCATCCAGGCGATGCTGACGCTGAACCTGCAGAAGGTCCCGGACGCCGCGACGCTGATCCGGACCACCGCCGAACACAGCAGCGCGCGCGGCGTCAGGGAGATCGGCACGCAGCTGCTGCGTCCGCGTCCCTTCCAGGGGCAGCGTCCGTCGCTCGCGGACACCGGCGCCGGCGGCGTCAACATGACCGTCGATCAGCGCCGCTCGCTGCAGCGGGGCGACGAGATTTACCGCGAGTTGTGCGGCACGTGTCACGGCCCCGACGGGAAGGGCTCGCCGATGGCGGGCGCACCCGAGGGTGTGACGATGGCGCCGCCGCTGGCGGAATCGGCGCGCGTGCAGGGGCACCGCGACTACGTCGTCAACGTGCTGCTGCACGGGCTGATGGGTCCGATCGAGGACCGGAACTATCCGGCCGGCGTGATGGTCGCGATGGGCACCAACGACGATCAGTGGATCGCCGACATCGCCACCTACGTGCGCAACAGTTTCGGCAACGCGGGCACGTTCGTCACCGCGGAGCAGGTCGCCGAGGCGCGCAAGACGTCGGCACGAAAGACGCCGTGGACGTTTACGGAGCTCGATCCGATCGTGCCGAAGCTGCTGTCGAACACGGCCGCATGGAAGGTGACGGCCAGCCACAACCCCGAGACGGCCGCGAACGCGATCGCGACCACGCCGGGCCGCTGGGACACGGGCGTCCCGCAGCAGCCGGGGATGTGGTTCCAGATCGAATTACCGGAGGCGGCGATGGTCGCCGAACTGCAGTTCGACAGCACGGTTGCCGGCCGCCCGATGTTTGCGATGCCACCGGCGCGCGGCGCCGGCCCTGCGCCCGCGCCAGCCGCCCGCGGCCGCGGCCGCGGCGGGTTCCTGCAGACGACCGGTCCGATTGCGTATACCGTGCAGGTCTCGATGGATGGTTCGACGTGGAGCGCCCCGCTCGCCGAGGGCGCCGGCGCGGTCAGCACGCTCGTGAAGTTCACGCCCACGCGCGCGAAGTTCATCCGCATCAACCAGACCGGTTCGGCGCAGAACAACGAGGGCTGGTCGATCCAGCAAATCCGAGTCTACGCGCTCCAATCGAGATCGTAATCGAGCGCCGGTGCACTGACGGAACACGGAGAGCTCGGAGAGGACGGAGAGTGCGCCTTGTGCCTTACAACCAAATGCCGATCTCTCCGACCTCTCCGTTCTCTCCGTCTACGTCAGCGCACCGGCATTGCAATCGACTTACCGTGCTGGCGCCGCCTTCCCGGCCGGTTCGAACAACTTGAGCCGCTGGATCGTCCAGGGCGGCGCGTTCTCGGTAGTTGACGTCTCCGTGATGCGGACGAACTTCGCGCGGACGGGAGCGAACGCAATCCGCGTTGCCGTGCCGGTCCCCTTGCCTTCCGCGAACGTCTGCCACGACGCGGCGTCGTTCGACACCTGCAGCTGGTTCGCGCGCGGATAGC
>JABFWM010000013.1 GCA_013362195.1 Acidobacteriota bacterium | reverse complement strand
GTGGTCTTGCCCGCGCCCGGCGCGGCCGAGACGACGAGCGCACGGCGGGTGCGGACGCGATCGACGATCTCGGGAAGGTGCGGATCGATGGGCAGGGATTCGAGCCGGTTCAGTTGGGCGCCCTCCGCGTGCGACGGATGACAGAAGTTCCGAAGTTCAGGAGACGATCGCGC
The DNA here is from genome assembly GCA_013362195.1 of Acidobacteriota bacterium. Classification (GTDB taxonomy): domain Bacteria; phylum Acidobacteriota; class Vicinamibacteria; order Vicinamibacterales; family 2-12-FULL-66-21; genus QHWT01. The sequence continues at coordinate 6,774 of JABFWM010000013.1, read as the reverse complement.
CCGCTGCGGCCTGCTGCAGCTGGGTGATCCGCGTGCGCAGCGACGCCGCGAACGACTCGATCTCTGCCGGCGTGGCCCCGCTGGCGCGCAGCGCGTCTCGCAGCTGATCATCGGTGACTTGTCCGAGAGAGCGGCATAACCAGGCGACGTCCTCCACCGTGATCGACTGGCGCGCGTCGGCGGTGCGCTGGCCCGTGTAGCCGAACTGCACGAAGCCGTTGGCGACGCCGGTGACGAATTGCGGCGTCTGCGCCGCGAACGCCGCCGCGTCCCAGCGGCCGCGCGTGACCGGCGTGCCTCCCCATCGGCCCATCGAGCCGCCCCAGTCGACGATCAGGTACTGCGCCTCGCGCTTCCATTGCGATCGCCGCTGCACGTAGATCGCCGTGTTGGAGCCGCGCGCGACATCGCGTTGATCCTTGTTGTCCCAGTTCGACATCAACATCAGCAGCACCCGAAGGCCGGCGAGTTCGCGCGTCCCCACGAACGGGTTATCGGTCCACGACCAGCTGTGTTCGTCGAACAGTTTCAGCACGTGGGGATCGTCGAGCTCGAACCGCGCGTCGGTGAAGCGGCCGCCCTCGCCGATGCAGCCGGCCGTGCGCCGCAGGGTGTCAGCGCCGTGGACGCAGCCTTCGCGCACGTAGTAGGTCACCTCCGCGAAGAACCCGCACGCCCACGCGAGTCGCACCGCGAACGTCTCGGGCTGCACCTCGGGGCCCCACTTCACACGCCAGCGTCGTCCGTGCCCATCGTGTACTGAGAGACACGGCTGCGAGCCGCTGTGGTGCTCTTCGATGAACGAGAACGGCGGCTGTGGCGCGCCGTCGCGGCCGCCCGGTCCGGCCGCAAGGTCGAGCGCCGCCACCTGACCGGGATCGCGCCACAGTCGATGGCGCACCCCGAACAGCGGCCGCGGCCCCGCGTGCTTCACCATGTAATGGCCCGCCGCGCGCCAGGTCAGCAGCACGAGCGCGTAAGCGAGCGCCGCCCCGGCAATCGCGATCGACGAGTACAGAAGGATGGAGATCACGACCGTGGGGGTAAACAGTGGGCGCCCGAAAGCAGTCTAACGATCCACATGCGAATTCTTCGCGGATTGCGCAGCGCGGTGCTGCCGTGCGGCTGCCTCGCTGGCGTATACGAAACGTATGACGGCACGATCGTCACGATGCTCGACGGTCGATCGCCTGCCTGTGCGGATCCCTCTCACGCTGACGCCCGTTCGCACGAGCCGCTTCAGGTCTCTTCGACTGAGGCAGGCCGTTCATCCTGCGCCTCGTCCCCGGGACGAGCTTCCCGATCGGGCGACTGAGCTGGTCATCGTACCGGCTCATCGACTCTGCGCCCCGCGTCGGACGACGGGTTGAGCTCGCAAGAAGCACGCCCGCGATGTAGCGCCTGGGCACTCGCTTCCCGGCCGGCCCGTCGCGCTGCGCCGGCCCGGATACAATCGCTGACGGATGAAGATCGGGACGTGGAATGTCAACGGAATCCGGGCACGGCAGGGAGAAGTCGCGCAGTGGGTCGAGCGCGAGCGGCCCGATATCGTGTGCCTGCAGGAGATCAAGGCGGCGCCCGACCAGATCCCGCTGCTCCTGTGTGAACTGGAAGGGTACTGGTGTTACTGGCACGGCGCGAAAGGGTACTCGGGGGTCGGGCTGCACATCAGCAAGACGCTCTGCCCGGCGCGGCCGCCGTTCGCGCATCCCGCGTTCGATTATGAAAGCCGGATCGTCACCGCGACCATCGGCGGCGTGACGTTCGCGTCGATCTACGTGCCGAACGGCGGCAAGGATTTTCCGGCGAAGATGCGCTTTCTGGCGTCGCTCCAGGACTACGTCGCCGAGACCGTCGCGGCGGGCACGCGGCTCATCATCTGCGGAGACGTGAACATCGCGCGCACCGACATCGACGTGCACCCGAAAGAACGAAAGCCTCGCGCGATCGGGCAATTACCTGAAGAACGCGCGCTGCTGGAGCGCATCCTGACGCACGGGCTCGTCGACACGGGCAGGGAGCTCGAGCCCGACAACGACCAGATGTTCACCTGGTGGGCGCCCTGGCGGAACATGCGGCAGCGCAACATCGGGTGGCGGCTGGACTACGTCCTCGCGAGCCGGTCCGTGTTCGAAGGCGTCAGAAGCTGTATCGTGCAAAGGGACGTCGGGACGAGCGACCACGCGCCGGTCGTCGCCACGTTCAACGTCTGACGAGGCGCCCATGCTCCGGTGGAGCGAACGAGCAACGCGAATGATCCACGCGCGGGCGGCCGGGTCAGCGGCCGGCGCGAAGCCCTCGGGCCATACGCGGATGCTGGCGGCCTGCGCAGCGGGAGCGCTGACCTGTGCCGTCGTGCTCGCGCAGCAGCAGCCACCGCCTCCCGATTCGCAGGAGCAGCGGCCGACGTTTCGCGTCGGGGCCAATCTCGTGCGCGTCGACGTGAGCGTGATCGATCGCCACGGCGAGCCGGTCACCACCCTCCAGCAGAACGACTTCGACGTCTTCGAAGACGGCGCGCCGCAGACGATCCAGACCTTCAAGCTGATCGAGTCGGACGGCGATGCGCCCGACGATTTCTCCCTGCCGATTCGCTCGCAGGAGCACGCGCGCGCCGAAGCGGCGCGCGACGAAATCCGCGTCTTCGTCATCTTCTGGGACGAGTATCACATCGGCCAGATGGTCCCGGCGATCGAGGGGCGCCGCGCGCTCGCCGATTTCGTGCACAACGCCTTCGGCCCGGCGGATCTCGTCGCGATCATGGATCCGCTGACGCCGCTCGACGCGATCAGGTTCACGCGCGATCGGCTGGAGCTGACCGAGACGGTCCGGAAGCTGACCGGGCGTCTCGGCATTTACATGCCGCCGCGCTCGCCGCTCGAAGAAGGCCAGATGATGCGCGTGCGCAACATCGAGCAGCTGCGCGCGCAGGTCACGACCTCGGCGATCGACGCGGCGATCGCGCACCTCGGCGCGATCCGCGAAGGACGCAAGTCGCTGCTGATCGTCAGCCAGGACATCGGGGCGCTGCCGCGCGACGAGCGGTATCGCTGGATGAGCGACGCCGTTCGACTGGCGAACACGAACAATACCGCCATCTACACGATGGATCCCCGCGGGCTGACCGTCGGCGGCCGCATGTCCGACGTGCTGCAGGCGCTCGCGAGCGACACGGGCGGCCGCTGGTTCATGAACAACGCGCCGGCGCGCGAGCTTCGCAGGATGGTCAAGGACGCGCGCGCGTTCTACCTCCTCGGCTACGCATCTACGCTCAATCCGGCCGACGGACGCTTCCATCGCATCAAGGTGCAGGTCAAGCGCCCGGGCGTCGAGACGCACGCGCGCAGTGGCTACTTCGCGCCTGCCCCGACGCAGATCGTGAACGCGCGCACCCAGGCCGCCGCGGCCGTCGTGCCGCCCGACGTGACGCGGGCGCTCACCGCGCTCGCCACGATTCGACCCGACAGCCTCGGGGATCTCTGGGTCGGTGCGACGCGCGGGGCTGAAGGCCGGCCGCGCGTCACCGTGGCCTGGACGGCGGCCGACGGGCAGAATGCCGCCGCCGTACGCGTGCGGGCGACGGCCGCGGACGGCACCGTGTACTTCGACGGAGACGTCCCTCGCGAGAGCGCATCGTTCAGCGCGGCGCCGGGTGCGCTCACGATTCAACGCACGGTCCTCGACAGTACCGGCGCCGCCGCGGATCGCCAGTCGTCGACGTTTCAGGTGCCCGATTTCGCGTCAGGCGCGCTGACCATCAGTTCGCCCGTCCTGCTGCGCGCGCGCAACGCGCTCGAACGGCGCTCGCTCGCCGCGGCCGACGATGCGCCGCCGTACGCGGGCCAGGTCTTCGCCCGCGGCGATCGCCTGATGCTGCGCTTCTCGGTGTTCGGCGCGGCCGCCTCAAGCGCCATCGTCACGGTGAATCTCCTGAGCCGGAAAGGGGTGGCGCTCGCGGCGCTGCCGCTCGCCCGGCGAGGGGCCCGCGAGGGCGACTACGAAGTGCAGCTGCCGGTGGCGTCTATCGCGCAGGGCGACTACATGCTGGCCGTCGAAGCGACGCACGGCGACGCGCGCACGAAAGCGCTCGTACCGTTCCGTGCCGTGCCGTAGCCGGGTCTGAAGACCCGGCCTACGATCGATCCGCGCCGGATCTGAAGACCCGGCCTACGGCGGATGGTAGGGCGGGTCTTCAGACCCGCCCTCAGGCGGAGGCCTACCGAAGCGTGAAATTCACCGTCAGCGTCACGACGATGGGGACGGGCGCGCCATTCAGCAGGGTCGGCATGTACTCCCACTGACGTACCGCCTCCAGCGCCGCGCCATCCAGCTGCGGCACGGACTTCAGGATCCTGGCGTCTTCGACCTTGCCCTCCGCATTCACGATCGCTTCCAGGATCACGACACCCTGGATCCCCGCCGACTTCGCCTCCTCCGGGTACTGCGGCTGCGCGTCCCGGACCTTCACGGGCGCCATCATGTTGCCCCCGATGCGCAGCGGGTGCAGCCGGGCGGTCGCTTCCTGATACGAGGCGGGAACGGGCGGCGCGGGCGTGTTGCTCGCGAACGGCGGATCCGGCAGTCCGGCGGCGCGCCGGAGCGCCAGCGCCTTGTCGCGTAACGCATCCGCCTCCTGAATCATCCGGTGCTGCTCGTCAGTGTCGGTCGTCACCGTCGCGAGCGTGCGCAGCGCGAGGTTCTTGTAGATCAGCGCCGGCACGTACTCGGGATTGATCGCGAGCGCCCGATCCTCGGCGTCGATCGTATTCTGCAGCGCCTTCATCTTGTCGGCCGGCGAGAGCGCGGTGTTCTTCGTGGCTCTCTCGTAGAACTCGGTGGCCCTGAGGTGGTGCGTGTCGGGACTCAGCGGATCGCGCGGCGGGTTCTGCGCGCTCGGCGCAGCCGACGGTCCGGCCTGCCGCAGCGGGAACGCGCGAACGCCGGTCCACGCCCCACCCGCCAACGCGAGGGCCAGCGCCAGGGACGCCGCGACGACACGAATCGAGGACATATCTCCCTCCTTCGACAACAGCATGACGCGGTGGAACAGGTGGCGACGATGAGAGAAGGCGCTGGATGACGAGAACGCGGAATCGTCGGCGAGCGCGAGCAGCGTGTCGAGGTAGGTGCGCCGCGCGTTCGTGAAGAGGATCGACAGCTCGTCGACAACGGTCTCGCGTGCGAGCTGGACGCGCGACACGAGCCACCACATGGCGGGATGGAACCAGAACACCGCGCGGACGATCTCTTCGGCGATGAGCCAGGCCCAGTCGCGCCGCTGCACGTGAAAGAGCTCGTGCGCGACGACGGCGCGCAGCGCCCGCGGCTCGAGCCCCTGCAGCGAAGCGGGCAGCAGCACGACCGGCCGCCGCAGCCCGAACGTGACCGCCTGCTCGACGTCACAGCTCCAGCGAATCGACGCGCGCGTGCGCAGCGCCCGTTGCACGTCCTCGAACGCGCCGGTCGCGTCGTCGCCGCCCTGCGCGGTGCGCCGGCGCAGGCGAATGAACCCCACGCTCACCCAGGCCAGCCGGCACAGCGCGCCGGCCGCGACGATCCCGAAGACCATGCCCGTCCAGTCGCGCGCGCGCCGCCCGTCCACCGCGGAGACGAGCTCGAATGGCCACAGCGCGCCGCCCGCCGCGGCCGGTGCGGCCGGAACGCCCGGGTGGGGGAGCGCCATCGCCGCGTGTCGCGGCTGCAGCAGCGGCAGCAAGACGCAGGCGAGCAGGAGCGCGCGCCAGAACGCGTGCTGCACCGCCGGGACGAAGACGCGCAGCAGCCGCGGGATCCCGGCCGAGACGCCGACCAGGACGCCGATCTGAAGGCTGTAGGAGAGCAGATTGATCGCCGCATGGTCGTCAATCATTCGTCGATCTCCTGGATGGCGCGCAGCAGCGCCGCCCGCTCGCGCGGACTGAGCTTCGTGCGCTTGACGAGATGGAGCAGCATCGGCCGCGACGCGCCGTCGAAGACGCGGTCCACGAACTCGCGGACCATCTCGCCGATCACCTGGTGCCGCGGCCGCGCCGGCCGATAGACGAACGCGCGGTCGACGCGGGTCTTCTTGACGTGGCCCTTCTGCTCGAGGATCCGCATCATCGTCAGGACCGTGGTGTAGGCAACCGGCCGGGCGGCGTTGAGCCGGGCGTGGACGTCGCGGACGGTGGCGCGGTCGAGCGTCCAGACGACCTTCATGATTGCCAGTTCCTGCGGCGTGAGCGTCGGGGAGGGGGCGCGCATCTACTAACTACTTAATATTTAGTAGATCGCGTTGTCAAGCCGCCTGGTCGCCGGGTCTGAAGACCCGGCCTACGCAGGCGCGATGGCAAGCCGCCTGGTGCCGGGTCTGAAGGCCCGGCCTACTCAGGCGCGATGGCAGGGCGGTTGGTCGCGGGTCTGAAGACCCGGCGATCGGACAACGACGTGTAGGGCGGGTCTTCAGACCCGCCGCTGGTCAGGTTCGGCCCAGACCCGCGCGAGCTCGACGATCACCGCCGCCGCCTTCTCGAGGTCCTGCCGCGACGTCCACTCGAGACGCGAATGAAAGTTGTGCTCGCCGGCGAAGAGGTTGGGTGTGGGCAGCCCCATGAACGACAGCCGCGATCCGTCGGTCCCGCCGCGGATCGGCTTTTCGACAGGCGTCAGGCCGACGCGTCGGATCGCCGCCCGCGCACGCTCGACGATCGCCGGATGCGCGTCGAGCACCTCGCGCATGTTGAGGTACGAGGGGAGCACCTCGAGCTCGACCCGTGTGCCGGACTCCCGCGCGAC
>JABFWM010000208.1 GCA_013362195.1 Acidobacteriota bacterium | reverse complement strand
CCACGGATAATGGCGGCCGCAGAAGCCGACTCCGTCGCGGCTGGACAGCAGGGAGGCGCCACAGAAAAGGGCCACAGAAAAACACAGAAGAACACAAAACAAAACCGACCACGGTGGCCACGACGCGGTCGGTGTTCGTCCGCGCAGGGTCCTGAGACCGCACGGCTTCGGTTGTGTAGGGCGGGTCTTCAGACCCGCCGTCGTGTGACACTCAGCCGAGCCGGATCGCTTCGCGCTCGCGGGGGATGACGCGGCCGATGAGATGGGCCGTGACGCCGGCGTCGACGAGCGCGCGGACGGCGGCGGCGGCCACCGATGCCGTCACTGAGGCCAGCAGGCCGCCGGAAGTCTGCGGGTCGTAGAGCACCTGGATGCGTCGAGCGTCCAGAGTGCCGGTGGTGACGACCACTGAGCCGCCGAAGTGCTGCTCGTTCGTGCGCCCGCCGCCGGGCGTGTTGGCGGCGACGAGATCGAGCACGCCGTCGAAGAACGGCACCGACCCGGCGTCGATCTCGAGCGTGCACCCGCTCGCGCGCGCCATCTCGGTGCCATGTCCGATCAGGCCGAAGCCGGTGATGTCGGTGCACGCGTGCACGGATCCGTCGGGCAGCGCCCGGAGCACGTCCGCCGCGGCGCGGTTGAGCGTGGCCATCGACGCGATCGCCGCGGCAGCGACCGCATCCGGCGCGCGGCCGAACTTGATCGCCGTGCCGACGACCCCGGTGCCCAGCGCTTTCGTGAGGATCAGACGGTCGCCGGGCCTCGCGCCCGCGTTCGACCAGACCCGCTCGGGATGCACTTCTCCGGTGACCGCGTACCCGAACTTGATTTCCTGGTCCTGGACGGTGTGGCCGCCGAGCAGCGCGACGCCGGCCGCGTCGAGCGTTTCGAGCCCGCCCTGGAAAATATCGGCCAGGCGGTCGCGTTCGAGGTCGCGCGGAAAGCCCGCTATCGCGAGCGCCGTGAGCGGACGGCCGCCCATCGCGTACACATCGGAGAGCGAGTTCGCCGCGGCAATCCGTCCGTAGGCCCTTGCGTCGTCCACGATTGGCGTGAAGAAGTCGACGGTCTGGACGAGCGCGCGCTCGTCATCGATCCGGTACACACCCGCATCGTCCGCGGTCCGCCAATCGACGAGGACGCGGCGGTCGGACGACACCGGCAGTGCACCCAGCACCTGGGCGAGCTCGCCAGCGGCGAGTTTGCTCGCTCAACCGGCGCAGGCGGCGTAGTCCGTGAGCTTCCGCATCTCCCTCTCCGTGTCCATCCGCATCGGTCCGTGGTGGATCAGCGGATCATCCGCGGCGGTGGATCACCGCTCGGTCAGATATTCGTAGATCCGCTGCAGTTCGTCCTCGTTCGCGAAATCCACTTCCAGCTTTCCGCCCTTGCCGCGCCGGACGATCCGCACGCGGGTGCCGAGCGCGAGGCGCAGCCGGTCCTCGGCGGCGCGGGTGTGAACGTCCTTCTGCGATTCCTCTTTTTTGGGCGCGGGCGCCGCCTGCGCCTTTCGGATCAGCGCCTCGGTCTCGCGCACCGACAGATTGCCGGCAACGATGTCGCGGGCGAACTCGAGCTGCGATGCTTCATCGACGAGCCCGAGCAGCGCGCGCGCATGGCCCATCGTGAGCGCGCGCGACGCGAGGTTCGCGCGCACTTCCTCCGGCAGCTTCAGCAGCCGCACGTAGTTCGCGATCGACGATCGATCCTTGCCCACGGCGTCCGCGATCTGCTCCTGCGTGAGATGAAACTCTCCGGCGAGGCGGCGATACGCGTGCGCCTCTTCGATCGGGTTCAGATCCTCGCGCTGGATGTTTTCGATGAGCGCGACGGCGAGCAGCCGGTCCTCCGGAATGTCGCGGACGACGACGGGGACTTTGAGGAGGCCGGCGCGCTGCGCGGCGCGCCAGCGGCGTTCGCCGGCGATGATCTCGTAGCCGTCCCCGGCCTTGCGCACGACGATCGGCTGAATGATGCCGTTGGCGCGGATCGATCGCGCGAGGTCCTCGATGCGCTCGTCGTCGATGTGGGTGCGCGGCTGAAACTTGTTCGGGCGGAGCAGATCGCTGTCGACGTCGAGGGACCGCTCCGCGCTGGCGGGGGCCGGGGCGTCGGGAATGAGCGCGCTCAACCCGCGGCCGAGCGCAGGACGTTTGTCAGCCATGTTGCGGCTCCGGCGCGGGCGAAGCGGCCGCCGCCTCGCGCGCGAGCAGTTCGCGCGCGAGCGCGAGGTAGGCCTCGGCGCCGCGCGATTTCACGTCGTAGAGGATGGCGGGGACGCCGTGGCTCGGCGCCTCGCCGAGGCGGATGTTGCGGGGGATGACCGTACTGAAGACGCGGTCCTGAAAGAACTCGCGGATGTCGCGCGCGACCTGCTGGCCGAGGTTCGTGCGCTCGTCGTACATCGTCATCAGCACGCCGGAGATGTCGAGCGACGGGTTGAGCGCGCCGCGGACGCGGCGCAGCGTCGCGACGAGATCGGCCAGGCCCTCGAGCGCGAAGTACTCGCAATTGAGCGGAATGAGGACGGCATCGGCGGCGACGAGCGCGTTCAGCGTGAGCAGGCCCAGCGACGGGGGCGAGTCGACGAGGATGAAATCGAAGCGATCGCGCAGCCGCTCGAGCAGCGCGCGAAGACGGCGCTCGCGATTCGAGAGCGAGACGAGCTCCACTTCGGCCCCCGTCAGGTTCCGGTCCGCCGGAATGACCCAGAGGTTCTTGATCTTCGTATCGAGGACGAAGGCGGCCGGGTCGTCAACGGCATCGGGCGCGGTGAGGGCCTGGTACACCGTTCCGGCCGGCGCCGCCTGGCCCTTCAGGCCGACGCCGCTGGTGAGGTTGCCCTGCGGATCCATGTCCACGGCCAGCACGCGCTGCTCGGCCAGCGCCAGTGCCGTGGCGAGGTTGATGGCGGTGGTGGTCTTTCCGACGCCGCCTTTCTGGTTGGCGACGGCAAGGATGCGAGCCATTTAGGTTATTCGACCAACACTGAGACGAGGTCCGCAGCAGGATAGCCCGCGCTAGTGCCGGACTTCAAGCGGCGGTCAATTGTTCCACGTGGAACATTCAGGCGCGCTTCAGGTATATCGCCTTGCTGCGCAGGGTAGGAATGAGCGCAACCGTTCGATCGACGATCAAGCCGGTGCGCGCCGGAACCGCCGGCGGGTCCGAGACAAACAGGACGATCTGACCGGTAGGCACTAACGCATCGCCGATCAACTCGAGCACCGCGTCATCGATTTTCACCGCTCGGACCGAAATCACATCCATCCGGGTGGGCAGCTGCGGAACGACCGATTCGTAGCGGTCGCACTCGACGGAACCATGAATCCCCAGGCTCCGAAGCGCCTCGCGCAGAAAGGCGGCCTTCCGCGCCTTCGATTCGACCATGGTGAGGGATTTCGCGGCCGTGGTCAGGGCCAGGGGAATCGCGGGCGAGCCGCCACCGGATCCGAGGTCGAGCAGTGCCTTGCCGGACGGAAGGCTCTGGCCCGCCTTCGCGGGCTCGAGCAGCAGCCGATCGACCGCCTGCTCCGGATCCATCAAGGACGTGAGGTTCATCCTGGCGTTCCACCGCGCGAGGAGCGCGTAGTAGGCGACGAGTTTCGGAACGAGCGGTTCGGGAAGGAGCATGCCGTGCAGACGGGCACGGCTCCGCAGGATTTCTTCGATGGGTGGCGTGGCCATCACCGGCTCAGACGTCCCGAGACGTGCGCCGCAACCAGCGCGACCGCCGCGGGCGTCACCCCGGGGATTCGTGACGCCTGACCCAGCGTGGCCGGACGAATGGACGATAGCCGCTCGACCATCTCGCGCGAGAGTCCGGGAATGCCCCTGAATTCAAAGTCGGACGGGATAGCGCGCGCTTCCTGCCGGCGCAGCCGTTCAACCGCGGTCACCTGCCGACGCAGATAGCCTTCATAGCGAAACTCCGTCTCGACGCTCGTGAGGTCAATCAGCGGATCCGCGATCTCCAGCGGCAGTTGACCGGAGGCGACCAGCATCCGGACGTCGACGTCCGGCTGCCGCAACGCCCGGGCGGCGGAGAGGCGCTCGCCATCGACGAGCACCGACGCGCGCTGCACTGTCGACATGTTCTCCTCGAACCGGCGCCGCCTCGCTTCGAATCGCGTCCACCGCTGATCGTCGGCGAGGCCGATGCGGCGCCCCGTCGGCGTCAGCCGCAGGTCGGCGTTATCGATGCGCAGCAGGAGGCGGTGCTCCGCGCGGGACGTGAACATCCGGTACGGCTCCAGGCATCCTCGTGTCGTGAGGTCGTCGATCAGCACGCCAACGTAGCTCTCGTCTCGGCCGAGGACGACCGGCGGCTCTCCTGTGGTGGCAAGCGCGGCATTGATGCCGGCCAGCAGGCCTTGCGCACCCGCCTCCTCGTAACCCGACGTGCCGTTGATCTGGCCGGCGAGAAAGAGACCAGGGACCCGCCGCGCTTCCAACGTGCGATGAAGTTCGGTCGGCTGAATGAAATCGTACTCGACGGCGTAGCCCGGCCTGATGATCTCCGCCTCTTCGAGGCCCGGCAGGGCGTGAACGATGTCGGCCTGAACCGGGGCCGGCAGGCTCATCGAATAGCCGTTCACGTAGATCTCGTCCGCCTCGACTCCTTCGGGCTCCAGAAAGATCTGGTGCCGCTCGCGATGCGGAAACCGCATCACCTTGTCTTCCAGCGAAGGGCAGTACCGCGGACCGATCCCGGAAATCTGACCGTTGTAGAGCGGCGACTGGTGAATGTTCTCCCGCACGAGCGCATGGACCTTGTCGGTGGTGTGCACGACGTAACAGGAGATCTGCGGACGATCGATCGCGCCGGTCATGAACGAGAACGGGACCGCCGGATCATCGCCGCGCTGCTCTTCGAAACGGGAGAAGTCGATGCTGCGGCGGTGCAGACGCGGGGGAGTGCCGGTCTTGAGCCGCCCCCAGGAGAAGCCGAACGACTTCAGAGACTCTGCGAGATCTCGCGACGGCGGTTCGCCCGCGCGCCCCGCCTGGCGCTGCTCCGGACCCACGTGCACCAATCCGTTCAGAAAAGTTCCCGTCGTCACGATCAACGCATCGCAGCTATGGATGTCTCCGTCTTCGAGGGCGAGTCCCGCGACGCGGCCGTTGTCGAGGATGATGCGGCCGGCCTTCCCCACGATCCATGAGATGCGCGGCTCCCGGTCGAGCGCGGCCCGCACCCACGCCGAATACACGCGCTTGTCTGCTTGCGCCCGGGGGGACCACACCGCGGGACCGCGGCTTCGATTGAGCAGCTTGAACTGGATCCCCGTGGCATCGATCGCAAGACCCATCAATCCGCCGAGCGCGTCGATCTCCCGGACCAGATGGCCCTTGGCGGTGCCACCCACTGCGGGGTTGCACGGCATATGCGCGATCGTGTCGCGCGAAAGCGTGCAGATCGCGACATCCCGGCCCATGCGCGCGGCGGCCCATGCGGCCTCGACGCCCGCGTGTCCCGCGCCAATGACGATGATCTCGTGGTGTCGCACTTTGTTGACTTACTTACTTCCCTATACAGAACCGCTCGAAGATGACGCGCAGCACATCCTCCGGCGTCCTGGCGCCGGTCACATCGTCGAAGCAGCCGCGCGCCTCGTGAAGGTCGGCGAGCACGAATTCCTCCGCGACGCCGTTCGACGCGGCGTCGTGAGCGCGCGCCGCCGCGTGTCGTGCCTCGCGGAGCAGCGCGGCATGGCGGATGTTGACGATCGCGGCGGTGTCGCGCGACGGCTCCACGCCGGCCGCGCGCACGATCGCCGTTCGCAGTCCGTCCACGCCGGCATCGGTGAGCGATGAAACGCGGAGCGCGCCGTGCTCCTCGACGGGCCAGCACCACGGCAGGTCGGCCTTGCTGGCGACGATCACGCGGGCCTGTCCGGCCGTCGACGACAGCAATTCACGATCCGCGGCCGTCAGCGCCGCCGATCCGTCGAGAACGACGATCAGCACGTCGGCAACCGTTCGCGCCTGGCGGGCGCGCGCAATCCCTTCTTCCTCGATCGCGTCTGTCGCCCGATCGCGGATCCCCGCCGTGTCGACGAGCGTGAACGGGATGCCGTGGACGTCGACCCGCTCGGTGACAAGATCCCTCGTCGTCCCGGGGATTTCCGTCACGATTGCGCGATCGCTCCCCGCGAGCCGATTGAACAGGCTCGACTTTCCGGCATTCGGCCGCCCGACGACGACGGCGGTGAGGCCCTGACGGATGAGCCGCCCGCGCTCGGCGTCGGCGAGCAGCGCGTCGAGCGTGCTGACGATCGTCGACAGCTCCCGCTCTGTCTCTGCCGTGGTGATGAAGTGATACCCCTCGTCAGGGAAGTCGAGCGACGCTTCGAGTTTCGCAATCACGTCGACCAGCGTGGCTTCCATCGAGGCCAGCTTCGTGCTCAACGTCCCCTGCAACTGATCGAAGGCGACGCGCGCCTGCAGCGGCGTGACGGCATCGATCAAATCACCGACCGCCTCGGCCTGCACGAGATCGATGCGGCCGTTGACGTAGGCGCGAAACGTGAATTCTCCAGGATTTGCCAGACGCGCGCCTTCGCGCATCGCCGCGTTCACGATCGCCTGCAGCACGACGCCGCTCCCGTGCGCGGAGATCTCGACGACGTCTTCGCCGGTGTAGGAGTGCGGCGCGGGAAAGAAGGTGAGAATCGTGTCGTCGATCGGCGCCCCGGCCCCGTCCACCAGCCGCGCGAGCGTGGCGTGCCGCGGCTCGAATGCGGGGCGCTTCGCCAGCCGTGCGGCGATCGACGCGGCCGCCGGTCCGCTGAGCCTGACGACGCCCAGTGCGCCGCGGCCGGGCGGCGTCGCAATCGCGACGATCGTGTCTTCGGTGGAGAACATGACTGAGGGCTCAGGGCTCAGGACTCAGGCTCAGGGCTACACGGACGCATCGCTCGAGTCCAGAGGCGGCCCTGTGCCTTTGACGCGTGC
>JABFWM010000046.1 GCA_013362195.1 Acidobacteriota bacterium | reverse complement strand
CGTCCCCGCCGTCATCGCGGATCCGCGCGATCTGTCCATCGACCGCGGACGACTGATCGCCTCGGGCGCGCCGGTGGATCTCGTGTATCGGCGCGTGCTGATCAACGACATCGTCTCGCGCGCCCCGGACTGCCGGACGCTGGTCGACGGGTACCGACAGCGCCTCGCCTGTGTGGCCAACACGCTGCGGTGCAAGATCGCGCACAAGAAGGCCTTCTTCGCCATCCTCACGGACGAACGCCACGCGGATCTGTTCGACCGCGGCGAGCACGACGTCATCCGCGCGCACGTCCCGTGGACACGCGTCGTGCACGACGGACGCGTCAGCCGCGGCGGGTCCACCATCGACCTGCTGCCACACCTCCGCGCGCGACGCGAGCATCTCGTCCTGAAGCCCAATGACGAATACGGCGGGACCGGCGTGACCCTGGGTTGGGAGACCGGCGCCAGCGACTGGGACGCGGCACTCGACCGCGCCGTCCGCGACGGCGGCTGGGTCGCGCAGGAACGGATCGCGATCCGCCGCGAGTCGTTCCCCGTCTGCGAAGACGGCGCCATCGTCGAGCGCACCATGCTCGTCGACCTCGCGCCGTACGTCTTCCGCGGCCGCCTCAGTGGCTTTCTCACGCGGCTCAGCGCCACCGGCCTTGCCAACGTGACCTCGGGCGGCGGACAGGTGCCGTCGTTCGTGGCCACAGCACGGATGGACACGGACAGACGGCCACAGAACAACACCGAAGCGGATCGCTGAAGAAGGCCACAGAAGAACACAGACACACACAGAGGTACCGGTAGCCGGGCACAGAGCAACACGACAACTCAGGACAACCCAGGACGTAGACAATAGAACGATGGCGTGTTTTGGATCGTTCCGCGACGACCTGGTGCCGGGAGCGGCGAACGCGGTGAATGTGTGCCTCGCGATCCGCCGCGGTGAACGCGTGGCGCTGATCGCGGACGAGCCGAGCGCGGAAGTCGCGGCCAGCCTGGAGCGCGCGGTACGGGACGCCGGCGCCACGCCGGACTGCGTGCTGATCGAGCGCGTCGCGCGGCGGCCGCTCGCGGCGGCGCCCCCTGAAGTGCTGACGGCGCTCGAGCAGGTGGACGCCGGCATCCTGTGCGTGCAGCCACAGCAGGGGGAGCTCGGATCGCGCATGACGATCGTCGCGGCGGTCGAGCGGCGCCGGATCCGCTATGCGCACATGGTCGGCGTCACGCCCGGAATCATGATGCAGGGCATGCGCGCCGACTACCGTCTCGTCGATCGGCTCAGCACGCGGCTGTGCGAGCGCATGGGTCGCGCCGGGGCGCTGCGGGTCGAGACGGCCGCCGGCACGTCGCTCACGGCCTCGTTCGATCGATCGCTGTCGTGGATCAAGACGAGCGGCCTGATCAGCACCCGCTATTGGTCGAACCTGCCGGCCGGCGAGGTGTTCACCACGCCCGCGCGCGTCGACGGACGCTTCGTCTGCAACGGCACCGCGGGTGATTACTTCGGGGCGAAGTACGGCGATCTGTCGGCAACGCCGCTGACGCTGGAGATCGCCGGCGGCCGGCTCGCGTCGGCCCGCTGCGCGCGCCGGGACCTCGAGGAGGAATTCTGGCAGTACTGCCACACCGACGAGAACAGCGATCGCGTCGGCGAACTGGCCTTCGGCACCAACCTCGCGCTGCTGGAGATGATCGGGATCCTGCTGCAGGATGAAAAGATCCCCGGCGTCCACCTCGCGTTCGGCGACCCGTACGGCAGCCAGACCGGCGCCGACTGGACGTCACGGACGCACGTGGACGTGCTCACGCGCGACTGCGACGTCTGGATCGACGACGATCAGGTGATTCGCAAGGGGGCATACCTGCTCGATCGGCTTGGCCTGTGAACGGCCGGGACAGCGGTAGGGCGCGTCTTCAGACCCGCCACGTGCGCCCTCACACCCGCCACATGTATTCCCGCATCTGGTGCTGCCAGTACGGCCAGTCGTGGCCGCCCGACGGCCCCCAGTCGTCGAGCGAGTGACGGATACCGCGCGACCAGAGGATGCGCGACAGGCGATAGGCCTCGTCGCTTCGCTCCCACGGCCCGGAGCCGGTGGCGATGTGAATGTCGCAGCTCGCCAGGTGGCCGAGCACCCACGGGTCCGACAGGTTCGAGAGGTAGTCGACCGGATTGTTGAAATAGAAAGTGTCGTCGTAGTCGCCGTCCATGAAGCGCTTCATGTCGTACACACCCGACAGCGCGTAGCAGCGCTTGACGATGTCCGGGTGCTTGAAGAGCGTATTGGCGGCATGGTACCCGCCGAGCGAGGCGCCCATCGTCCACAGGGCGAGGCCCGGATCGCGGCAGTCGTCCCGCACGAACGGGACGACCTCCTGCGTGATGTAGTCGTCGTACTGCCGCTGCATCCAGCTGCGATGGCGCGGATGCGCGCCGGCGTTCGCAAACGAGTCGCGGTGGTTCGTGTTGACGCAGTACACCTTGACGCGCCCGCCCTCGAGTGCGCCGGCCATCGCGCCGATCAACCCCTGCCGCTCGTACTCCCATTCGTCGCCGCCGCTGGTGGGAAACGCGATCATCGGCGGCCCCCAGTGGCCGTAGGCGACGACCCCCATGTCGCGGCCGAGGCGCGATGAATACCAGTAGCGGTGCTCGCGGCGCATCATGCCATTCTAGTGGCCCGTCCACGCTGACATGACGAAACACGTGCTCGACGTCTGGTCTCCGCAGCTGCGCGCCCGCCGCCGCGTCGACGTCTACCTGCCGGCGTCGTATGACGCCGACTCGCGCCGGCGCTATCCCGTGCTCTACATGCACGACGGGCAGAACCTCTCGGATCCGGCGACCGCATTCGGCGGCGTCACGTGGGATGTGGAGGGCGCGCTGACGCGGCTCGCCTCGCGCGGCATCGAGCCGATCCTCGTCGGCATTCACCACGGCGGCGACCAGCGGCTCGCGGAACTGAGTCCGTTTCCCGACCCGAAGCACGGCGGCGGACGCGGCGATCGGTACGCGCGCTTCGTCGCCGGCACGCTGAAGGCCGCGATCGACAGGCGCTTTCGAACGCGCGCCGATCGCGATGCGACCGCCATCGCGGGTTCGTCGATGGGAGGGCTGATCAGCCTGTATGCCTTCTTCCGCGAGCCGTCACCCTTCGGCCGCGCGGCCGTGATGAGCCCGTCGATCTGGTTCGGCGAGCGCCGCATCCTCGACTTCGTCGAACAGGCGCGGAGTGCGCACGGACGGCTCTATGTGGACGTCGGAACCGACGAAGGCCCCGGAACGCTGCGCGACGCACGGGCGCTGGCCCGGGCGCTCCGGCAGAAGGGGTATCGCCAGGGGCAAACGATGCGCTATGTGGAGGCCCGCGGGCATCGCCACCAGGAACAGCACTGGGCGGCACGGCTGCCAGCGGCGTTGGCGTTTCTGTTCAAGGACGCGACGTGAACGGCTGAGTTGTGTCAGCTTTCCACGTCCCGACCTCGCGGTGGACGCTCCGCATCCCGGGGTTCGGTGTCGAGCAGCGTCCACATGCCGACGCGCCACAGACGCTCGCAATCCGGGCACCACGTCAGGTACCACGCGTCCATCATCCCGCGCAGCTCGGTCCCCGACTGGCATTTCGGACAAATCAAGGTCACGGCCATAGTGTTTTTGTAGGGAAACCCGACGCGAATCGACCCGTCGCGAGCTTCGCGGCCGTCCGTCGCATGGTGCGTGCCGTCGCCGCCGCGACCATGGTACGGTCCTCGCATCGGAGCGCGGTCGTTCCCGAAACCGGGCCGATGCCAAGACGCGTTCACGCCTCTCCCGACCGTGGAATGCCGGTGGAAGACGGGCGCCAGTCGCTCGCCGTCCTCGCGCGGCCGGACCAGACGGTCAACGTGGTACTCGTGTCGCTTACGGACGGGGTGGAAATCGAAGTGTATGGCGACGGACGCCTCCGCCGCCGGCTGCGCTTCATGCGCGATACAGCAGCACGCAAGTACGCGGATCGTCTCGTGACGCGCCTGGCGCGCCGCGGATTTCTCGCGGCGGAGATTTCATGACCGCTCACCGCCCCCTCGTCCTCATCGCCGAAGACTTCGAGGACGCCCGCGAGTTGTATCGCGACTACCTCGAATTCTCGGGGTTTGGCGTCGAAACGGCCGCCAACGGCCGCGAGGCGGTCGAAATGGCCGGCCGGCTGCAGCCCGATCTCATTCTGATGGACGCCAGCATGCCGGTGCTCGACGGCTGGCAGGCGACGCGCGAGCTGAAAGCCGGATCGTCGACGCACCATATTCCGGTGATCGCGCTGACCGCGCACGCCTTCGACGATGCGCGGCAGCAGGCGAAGGCGGCCGGCTGCGACGGCTTCATCACCAAGCCCTGCCTCCCCGACGACCTCGTCGCCAAAGTGCGCTCGACGCTCGAAGGCACCGGCAAGCGCAAGAGCCGCGTCCGGTAGCCGTCTCCCGCCTGTTGTAAGCTGTCTCCAGCCTGCTGCCCGGCCGTCCGGCGCCGCCGGACCGGGAGACCCATGATGAATCCGATCACCGGCCTGCTGATGGCCCTTGGCGCGCTGACGGCGCTGTTCGTCGGCGGCTGGACCACCGCCGTCCGCGCCGTGCGGGGCGACCAGGCGGCTCGTCCCTCGCCAGCCACCGATGCGCGCATGCCTGGCGCGACCCACATCGCCGTGGGCGCGGTCACCAACTTCTTCGACACGCTCGGCATCGGCTCCTTCGCGACCACCACGGCGCTGTTTCGGTGGCTGCGGCTGGTCCCCGATCGGATCATCCCGGGAACGCTGAACGTCGGCCACACCCTGCCGACCGTCGCGCAGGCCTTCATCTACACGACGATCATTCCGGTCGACGTGCTGACGCTGTTCTCGATGATCGCGGCGGCCGTGCTCGGCGCGTGGCTCGGCGCCGGCGTCGTCGCCAGATGGCCGAAGCGGAAGGTCCAGATCGGCATGGGCGCCGCGCTCCTGGTCGCCGCCACGCTGATGCTGATGACGCAGCTGCACTGGTTTCCCGGCGGCGGCGTCGAGCCGGGGGTGCGCGGCGCCAGGCTCGCGATGGCGATTGGCGGCAACTTCATGCTGGGCGCGCTCATGACGCTCGGCATCGGCCTCTACGCGCCGTGCATGATTCTGATCAGCCTGCTCGGGATGAACCCGACGACCGCCTTCCCGATCATGATGGGCTCGTGCGCGTTCCTCATGCCGGTCGGCAGCCTGCGCTTCATCCGCGAGCGCAGCTACAGCCTGCGCGCCGCGCTCGGCCTCGCCATCGGCGGAGTGCCCGGCGTGCTCCTCGCCGCCTACATCGTCAAGTCGCTGAACCTGATCACCGTGCGATGGCTCGTGATCGTCGTGGTCGTCTACACCGCCGTGACGATGCTGATCTCGGCGTTCGCGGGCGAGCGGTCGCGCTCCGGGGCGGCCGTCGAGGCGGAAGCGTAGCTGCCAGGCGGGTCCATGGTCCGGACGATCGGAGCGCTCGCCCTGCTCGCGCTCGCGTCGCTGCCGCCGGCTGTCCAGTGGAGCGAGCGCCAGAGCGGCGTGACGGCGCGGCTGCGCGGCGTCAGCGCGATCAGCGATCGCGTCGCGTGGGCGAGCGGCGCGGCCGGCACGATCCTGCGCACGGCCGACGGCGGCGCGACGTGGCAACAGGTGACGATCCCCGACACCGGGTCGCTCGACTTCCGTGACATCGACGCCGTCGACGAACGGACCGCCTACGTCCTCAGCATCGGGCCCGGCGACGCGTCGCGCATCTACAAGACGACGGATGCGGGCGCGCGCTGGACGCTGCAGTTCACCAACGACGATCCGAAAGCGTTCTTCGATGCGATGGCGTTCTGGGACGCCGGCCGCGGCATCGCAGTCAGCGACTCCGTGGACGGACGCTTCGTCGTCATCGTCACGGCGGACGGCGGCAAGACGTGGGCGCGGGTGCCGCCGGATGCGCTCCCGCCCGCGCTGCCGAACGAAGGCGCCTTCGCCGCGAGCGGCACCAACGTCGCGGTGCTGCCGCCGGCGCACGTGTGGATCGGAACGGGCGCGGCAGCGAAGGCGCGCGTGCTGCGATCCAGCGATGCCGGGAAGACGTGGACGGTCTCGGACACGCCGCTGCACTCCTCGGCGTCCGCCGGCATTTTTTCGGTGGCGTTTCGCGATCCGTCGCACGGCATCGTCGTCGGCGGCGACTACAAGCAGGAACGCGAGCCGACCCGCAACGCCGCGACGACGGCGGACGGCGGCGCGACGTGGACGGCCGTGGAGGGCCTGAGCGGATTCCGGTCGGCGGTCACCTACCTGCCACGCCGCGGAAACCCGGCGCTGCTCGCCGTCGGACCGGCCGGAACCGATCTCTCTCTGAACGACGGACGCGCGCGAACGTGGCGCGTGTTCGATGGACCTGGCTATCACGCCGTATCGATCGCGAAGCATGGCGCCGTCGCCTACGCCGTTGGCGAACAGGGACGAATCGCAACGGCGGCCGTCGGCATGCGCTGAGGCTCACCGCGTCCGCACAGCGAGCAGGTGACGTTCGGTGACGCTGCCACTCGCGGCTTCGAGCTCGACGAGATAATCCCCATGAATCAGGTTCGACATCGCGAGATCGAGCACGAGCACGCGGCGGACGGCATCCTCGGTCAGCGTCAGCGACGGCACGAGCACGCGGCCGGATCGATTGAGGAGGCGCGCGGCGCGCCGATCGATCGATCCCGGCAGCGGCCATTCGACGCGGGCCCGCTCGTTGCGCGCGAACTCGATTGCCGCGACCGGCCGCGGCGCGATGCGATTGGCGGAACGCCACACCAGGGGCTCTCCGACGAGCGCGCCCGACGGCGGATACAGCCTCACCCACTCGTCCACGGGTTTCCCGTCAGGGGTCGTGATCGTGACGGTGACGCGATCCGGCGCCGCATCCGATTTCCACGTCACGGACATCGACGCCGCGTAGACGCCGGCCTCGAGTCGCGCCTGCGACT